>CBDUWI010000012.1:0-11607 GCA_965370885.1 uncultured bacterium
GTCACAAACAACTTCTTCTTTATTAACAAAATACCACATATTTACAGACCATATTTCTTTACGACCACACACTACACAAACATGACTGCATACAATTAAACCGGCTAACCATTCAATTAAACTCATTTTTTTGTGTTTTAGTTCTTTTGGATTATCAGGTAATTTATAATCTAGCATTCTTAAATGAAATCCAATTTCTTTCTTATCCACATATAGCTCCTTTAATTAAACAATATTCAATTGTACCAAAACATAAACAACTTTGCAAATTATTTTGTTCTGTTACATAATACAGATTATGATATATGGGAATTAAAAAAAGCTCCAGAAAGGAGCTTTTGTGATAGTATAATTAAATTAAATTTTATCTATTTCCTACTAGCTTTTTAACCCTTGACTCGAAGGAATTTAAATCATTGTGAAGTTTATTTACATCCACATCATATTTATAAATAAGGTCGGGAAGTTCATCTATAAAAACAAGCATTGAAACTATGAATCCATTAAAAATAGCTCCTGCCTCAAAAAAGTTACTTCTTCCTAAATTTTTTACTACTTGTTCTAACAACCATTTTAATTCTTTTGCCTTATTTTTAATAGAAGGTAATTCTTTTGCTTTTTGGTCTAAAAACTGTCCTATTTTATACATTGCTTCTTTAATTTTAGTAGTATCTATACCTTCTTCTAGAATTGCTGTACCAGAAGTAACTCCAAATCCAAACTCGTTTTGTTCCTGTAAAGGACAAACTTCTCTTCTTTCCTGTCTTCCTGATCTTCTTTCTTGTCTTCTCTCTTGTCTATTTTTATCGAAATTAAACATTAAATTCCTCTTTCTTTATAAGAAGTCTCCAAACACATCATCGAATTCTTCTAACAATTCATCATCATCTTCGAATAATTCTCTAGCGTCTGCGTAATCAACCTCAATATAATTATTTTTATCTAGCTCAGCTTTCCAAACTTTATAATCTTCTTTCGTTTTAAAAGCTTGAAATCCATCCTTTACTTCTATTACAACTTTAAAATAAGACAACCTTTTACGTGCTTCTTCTAAAGACTCACCTTTGTGTGTAGGTAAACTAAAGACTGGTTTTTTTATTTCATTGTTAATCCCTGAAATAGATCCAAACTCATTTTGTTCTTGGAAGGGGCAAATTTCTCTTCTTGCCTGTTTTCCTGATCTTCTCTGAGACCTTTCCTCTTGTTTAGGTTTATCAAAATTAAACATATAATTTTCCTTATCTAAAAACCCCACCTCTTTGTGGTTTTGTTCCTCTCATAAGAATCTCGTTGTCAAGAGCATAAGGACAAACTGCTCTTCTTTCTTCTCTTCCTTGTCTCCAAGTATTTAAACCTCTTCCATACCTTCCAAAATTTCCAAATCCAGAGGTTGTGTAATCTTCAGGGTCTAATTTAATACTCTGAGCTGTGGCAAATCTTATTGCAGCTTCTTTAATATCCTTACTAACCGATTCTTTAAAGACACCTTCAATTTGACCATCACTTACCATTACAGTTAATGCTTTTTCTAAAGCTTCCCTCATATCTTCATCTGAAACAGCTATAATACTATCTATAATTTCTTTATAAGCTGCTTCTGATTCAACATACCCCATGTCTTTGAGTTGTTTAAGAAAACTTAAAAACTGACCTCGTAACGAAGCTTGACCTGGTACTTTTGTTCCAGGTTTCGGCATTTCTGGTATTAGAATTGGTTCTTCTTTTTCTGAGGCTTTACTTTGCCCCCTAGCTAGTAAAACTAGCCCCGTTACTCCAGCTGCTGCTAAAAGTATGATTTTTTTATCCATAAAAATACTCCTTTATTGTTTTATATTATTATAACGTAAGGATTATAAAAACAAATAAGGAGGGTTATTTTTAGTTATATTCTAATATTTTTATTCTATTTTTTATAACTGTAGAGATTTTCCCTGAATAAGACGGGTTATTTTTAATATTTTTTATACTATTAAATTTAAGGGGTAAAGTGTGTTGTTGAGGATTTAATTCAAATTTAAAAATCCATTTTTCAGGGGTTCGTTCAGAGTAAATGTAAAGTTCTATTCTTTTCTCACCTGAATTAGTAAAAGAAAAAGCAGTACCTCCACAAATCATACGTATTTCAACTGCTAACATTCCATTGTTTTCTTTTTTTGTTAAAATTTTAGGATTCATTTTTTTTTCTCCAAAAAGTTCCAGCTATTTTTATATACCCTATTTCTAGTAAATATTCAGACATGTATTTTATTCCTTGAGGAAGACTACTCACTATATTTATAGTCTTAGGCATTGTACCCCAAGCTTCTAAACATTCTAGTAGCGTTAATCCATTTTTACTTCCAGAGTTTAAATCATAATCAATCATTAAGTAATAATTTTTTGTTAGTTCAGGATAATTAGTTAGAATCTTTAAAGCAGACTTATAATTTCTTATAATAATATCAGTCCCATAATTTCTATCATCATCTACTAAAACAGTTAAACATTCTTCTTCTTGTCTATTTTTTTCCTCAAGAATAAATTGTTTTATATTTTCAATCTCTAATTCAAATTCTTTTGAAACAATTGATAATTGTTGGCAAAATAGCAAATTTATTACTATACCAGCAGTTAATCTTCTAGCTAACCCACCAAAAACTTCTTCTAAAAAAGAATTAGCATAGCCTGCCACCCCATCTAAATCTATTATTGTTTTATCGTAGTTCTTTTTTAATTCTGGAATAAGTATATCGTCACGGAATTCTTCAGCTGAAAAAGCTCCACTAGCACGGTCTCTTCCTCCAGGAGTCATAGTAAAATCTTCTTTTATACTAATTGTTTTAATCATATTATTATCCTTTTAGCTTCTTATAATATTCTTGAGAAAGAAATACCCCCTCGTACCAAACTTCGTTTTTACTCCAAATCAAATTGCCAACGGGTTTTCCTTTGAAGTCAAACACAATATCTAAATTAATTCTTTTAGTTTTATCCTTTATGTCTGGATCATCGTTAGTTACAAAAAAATAAAAATAAAGAGTAATATCTTCATTCCAGTCTATAGCAAGATAATCTCCCGTGTCTCCATTACCGTCTGTGTACCCTAAACTTCCAGACTTATTAAGAGCCATAATTGTTTTGTTTAAAGAAATTTTAACGTAATAAGCGTCTTTACTAATCTTTTTAGTAAATATTTTTTCAATTACAGGATACTTAGTTTTATCTGCCATAGCACCAAACTTTCCAGACACTTTTTCATGCTTCATTAGAACTACATGTTTCATAATATTCTCCATATAAAAACATTTTTAATAGGGACTAATTCCTTACTCCTAATTATATTTTAATTATTTAAAATCAGCGATAGGAATCGAACCTACAATACAAATTCCATATAATCTTGCAAGATTTTTAATTTGTGTGTTACCACTACACTACACTGATCACTCACTAAAGTTTTTTCTGGGTAAATTAGTAGTGCTCGAGATACTAAATAAATTCCCACAACCTTTTAGTGATATTGGGTTGTTAATTTCTCCGATAGGATTCGAACCTATAATAGCCAGTTCCAAAAACTGGTGACTTAGCCAATTGGTCTACGGAGAATACTCAGCTATGCACTAGCCGAAATTAAATATTCTTCTCTAAAAACTTATAAAAGTCTGTGAGTATTTCTTTTTCTCCATCTGGTGTAGAACATTCGAAAGCATCTTTTACTTTCACAAACTCATCGTGTATTTTTTCAAAAGCAAGATGGTCGTTGTAAACATTCTTAAAGTTTACAAACCCCCCTTCCTTTTCTTCTGGAATGGGAACTTCCTCTTTTTGTGGTTCTTTCTTTGGATAAGCTTTAGCATTAAATTCGTTTTTTTGATTTTTTCTTCTAATTTCTTCATATTCTCTTCTAAACATTTCAAAAATTTGTGCTCGTCCTTCAGGAGATACTTCCTCTCCAAACACTCCTGGTTTTTGACAAGGATGAGATGGAAGAAGATCTCCCATAAATTTGTCCATAATCTTATTAAACCACTCAAACCACATCTTTTCTGGTATAAGTTCTATTACCTTTTCCCATCTTGTAATAATTAAAGAAAATGGATAATGTTTAAAAGCTTCAAACATATCAACAATTAAATCTAGTTCTTTATTCCTTTTTGCTTCCATCTCAAAAAGTTTTTTATTTCTAAGATGTTCTTCCTTCATTCCTGACATTCTTCCTCCTTTTATATTATTTTTTTGCTTTAAAATTAATTGGACAAATTTTTTCACCACAATTACCTTCTGTATCCTTTGGATTATCCTTATGGTCACAAAAAGTTAAACAAGGTTCAAACTCTTTATAATCTGATCCTGCTGTTTCTTCATTCTCTTCCCACTGATTACATTGATATTTACACCCTTTACCAAACCATTTTGCCATTATTGTTTTCTTCTTTCTAATAGTCTCCCCTAACCTCTGACTACCCTCTTTATTATTATGGACCTTCATAACCTAACTTTTCTACACAAATATTTCCTGGTATTAAAACTCCTCGGAAAAAAGGACAATCATCTGGGGATTCTTCTACAAAACAATTAATAAAATGTCCTATAATCAACCCATCATATTTAAACTTAAAAGTAACTCCTATTTGTTTTTGTCCTTTACCAATAGATGTTCTCCTAAAAAGACTTTTTTCTTCTTCCCAAAAATGAAAATTTAACTCTTTTATATCTTTTTCTCCTCCACAGCCTTCAAATCTTCCTGATCCTACAAATTTTTCTTTGTATTGAGGATGTCTTTTAGAAGTATGACCCATAATATACTTATCAAAATCAATCTGAAGGTAAGTGACTTCTCCTATCGCAATAAAAGTAATTTCCTTAATAACTGGGTAATCCTCATTAGGAACTATTGTTAAGTTACCTTCTTTTTCAAAAACCGATGTAATAATTTCATATTCCATTTTTTTTTCTCCTATTTTGTTTAATACCACTCCCATTCATTAGTTCTTTTATTTTGTGGGAATTCTTTTCCTTCTCTTAATGCTCTTTTTTCTTTCCTTTTTAGTTTTCTACTTTCTATTTTTTTAAACCAAGAAGGAATATTACCAATACACATAGGAATTGTATTAAACCTATCTGCTAACATTTCTCGATGTTTTTTAGTATCTTTTCTAGTTCTACTCATTATTGAGTGCTTTCATTAGATTATATTTTTTAATACAGTTATAGGTATCCTTGATTCTTGTTCTATTGCTACTCTATGGCTTATTTTTTATAAATCCAAAAGTATTAAATCTACCAAATTGTCCTATATATTTTTTAAATAACCTAACAAACTCAGGATCTTCTGTTATTATCATAAAATTATGTTTTCCACTAATACATGGAGATTCTAACTTGTTTTCAGCAGCATCAAGCTCCGCAGCAGATGTAATCCCTAATCCCTTGCTTTCAATAGATTCGTTATTACAAAACTGAATTACATGATAACTATATACACCCTCAACGTTTGAATCTTGATTGTTTCCCATTGTATCATTCCCTTTTTCTATTAACTAAACCCATCTTTTTTTTTCCTTAACAAAAAATCCATTCTGGTGGAGATAGGGGAGGATCGAACTCCCCGTTCCAAATAGTGTCCACAATAAAGGTTATTACAAGTTTTTTATTCTGATGTTTTGCCATTAAAGTATGGTAACTTTACGGGTTAAGAACAGTTAGATCAGAAGCCATTCTTGTTTCTTAACTTAGATGGAATCTATCATAATTCGATATAAGGCTCACCACATTACCATCTATCTACACCTCTATATGTTTAAGTGACATTGAAGGCAAGGTCCTTCAAGCACCGAGCTGTCATGCAGCATTTTTAATTGCGTTTACAATTATTTTTTTAGATTATTTTAAAGTTTTAAACCTATTAACTACTTGCCTTTACTATTTCTTACTTTTGGTCGAAACCAATTTATCCCCGATTTTTTTATTTTAAAACAAAAGGTTCTTTAATCTCCCTTCTCTATTTTTATTTTTATGCTACAATTCCTTTAAAAATATATTGTACTAAAATTAATTACCTAAGTCAAGAATATAAAAAATCCCCCTCCAAATACTATCGGAAGGGGGATCTCGACTTGAGGTGAGACAGATTACTACGGAATAAAAAATTAAAATCTTAATTGATCTTCTCCGGTATCTAAAGCCAAATTCTGTGGGGTTATAGATTCCCCTCTTTGGAGAGCATCAAGTTCAGCTTTCCGTTGAGGTTGAATAGGTTTTAATTTTGGTTTTGGTTTATCTTTAACAGATTTTTTACCAGAAAATGCTTTATAAAGTAGGTAGCTACCAGTTCCAAATGCAGCTAACCAAAGAATTTTGTTATTCATTTATATCCCCTTAGTTAAGTTTAATATTCATTAGAAATAGATTATATCATATTTTATATTCTATTTAATAAGAAGATATAAAATTTCTAATTAGTCTTTAAAAAGTCTTATTAAAATCAAGTAGGGTATTAAAAATATTAGTATTGAATATGCCATTATTTTCTTGACCAATAAATTCTTACTTTTTATATAAACTCCATTACTATATTTTCTAACCCCTATCATAAAAGAAGTTAATGTCCAAACCCCTAATAAAGTTGTCACTAGATAAACATCAGCCATGTTACTCCCCTAAAAATAAAAAAAGATGGAGAATATTTATATTTTCCACCTTAATTAATTATGGGTTTTAATCTTCCCACTCATCTTCTTCTTCAAGTTCGTTATCATTATCATCTTCGTCTAATTCATCCTCGTTTTCATATTCATTTTCATCTTCGTCATCCTCCTCCTCGTCCTCTTCGTCCTCTTCTAAATCATCGTCCCAATCTTCCTCTTCTTCGACCTCTTCTTCTTTTTTTTTCTTTTTATCTTCTATCATTTTTCTTCTCCAATTTTTTTATCTATATATTTGGTAGCTCTTTTTTTAGCTTCTTCAACAGAAGAAGTAAAACATGAAAATCCTCCAAGCCTTCTTCCTTTTGTTATCTCTTTTACACATAAAGAACAAGAAAGCCCCCTTTCGTTTTCTGTTATTTCTACATAAAAATATCTTTTTTTTATCTGTACTGTTTGGGAATAAATTTGTTGTCCAATACACATACCGTGTATTCTTATTTCCCTTGTTGCCCACGCTGTTTGTACCATCGTTTCCATCGTTTCTCCTAGTTATAACTTGATTTGATTTTATCCGGTCTAAATCTTAAAAACACAGGGAATCTTAACGATTTACCACCTTCTTGATTATTTGATTCTTCAAAATATTGTACTTCTATGATTTTTCCTGTCATAGATTGTCTATTATACCATATTTTACTCCGCATGGAATCAGAGTAGCCTCCTCCGACTTTTAAGTTATAACCTTTATAGTCTGCGATTAAAGCTCCTAAGGTTCCTTCATTCCTCCCCGATCCCTCTTCGTACCCTGTAATTTTTAAATCACAAGAATGCATTAATTTAAGTTTTAAAAGCTTATCAGTTCTTTTAAATTCGTATAAAGCATGGGCATCATTTATCATAACCCCTTCATAATCGTGTTCATAAGCTCTTTTTAAAGCAAAAGCTATTTTATCTTCATCATATACTCCAGCATAATAAACTTGAACAGGTATAACATGGGGTAGCTTTTTTTCAAGCAATAAAGAGTTAAGTCTTTTCTTTCTTGTTGAACAAAATTCTTGGGCTTCTAATTTTCCTATATCCCATTGTTTTAATGGAATCATATCAAAAATATGAAACGCTATATCCTGTTTATCTAGTTTATCGGTTCTAACTATTTTTTGTGTTATACGAAATCTTTGATTACTAGGTACAGGTTTACTATAAAGTAATTCCCCATCATATACATAGTCTTGGGGAAGAAATAACATTTCATCTCCAAGTTGACTCATTCCTGTAATTATTCTTCCTAGTCTAGTGTAAAATACCCCACTTCGATATACAGCTCTTATTCCATCCAATTTAGTAGTGATAATCATAGGTTTATGCCATAATTTCTTTTTATGATCTTCAAAACTCTTTGCTAACATAACATTAAACTCTGGTATTAAAGAATAACCACAAGCTTTATTAATAGTTTTAGTTGCTACTCCAATTTTTAAAGATTTAGTTACTAACTGGGAAAAGAAATCTCTTAGTTCTTCAGGTAAACTATTTATAAAACCACATACATTCTTTAGTATCTCATCTGTTCCAGTATTACATGTAGCAATATAAGCTAAACAATCCACATAGTTTTTAAAGTGAGTATCTTGATGATATTCAAACTTCTCAAGTTTTTTTTCTTGAATTCCTGTTCTTATATAAGGCGAAAAAACATATTTTAACATCTCAATAAAAGGATAATAATCTACATTAGAAAAAATTATTTCTTCTTTCTCATTCCGAGAATCTGTATCTAAAAGAGAATAAAGTAAGTTTCTAACCTTTTTTAATTGTTTAATTAAAACCATTTAATTTTCTCCCGAGTCAAAAGTATATTCTATTCATTATAAACATATTATATCATATTGTTCTCGGAATTTCAAATTTAAAAAAGAAGGAGATTCCCTTTAAAAAAAGAATTCTCCAAATTTTTATTCTATCTAAGGATTAATTTATACACAAGAAGAATTAAAAAACCTTTTAGGATTAGTTTCTGTTATCTGTTTCCAATCTTCTTCTCCTAAGTAATCTTTTAAAGCTAGAAATCTAGTTTCTTTCGTATCCATTAGAATCATAAAAAAATCAGTACCAAACAATAATTTATTACGATAATTTGAATTATCAAGTAATAATTTTAATATTGGGAAATATTCAAACTTCCAAAAAGTATAACTAATATCTACATAAAGATTAGGAAACTTTTTTAACATTTCTAAAATCAAATAGAACCAATTATTAATATAATTCTGCCCTTTACTACCTGGAATAAAAAAATCTTTAAAGGCTTGTTCTCCTCCCATGTGGGCAAAACAGATTTTTAACTTAGGATAATTCTCCAAAACAGGAATCCAGTTAATAGGCCAAGTAAACTGTTCACACTCAGTTTGTTTCATGCTCCTTAAATATATTCCTCCCTGCGAACAGTGAGTAATGATTGGTTTTTGAGCTTGTTCTAACTGATAGTATATTCTTGCGAGACGATCATCATCAGGGAAGTATCCAATAGGTGGATACATTTTTGCTCCCTTATATACTCCTCGAATAATATATTTCTCGACTAAGGCATCAATATCTTCTCGTCTCGGATCAATAAACATAAAAGGTATAATTAAGTCGCCATAAGCAGGATTAATTGCTAATTTAGCAACTTCTTCTAACTGCTCTTCAAAACTTTTCTTAGTTTTTCCAGCTTCCATAAATTCCATATCCATAGTAAGAATAACAAATCTTAAGTCATTAATACTTATTTTGTTCTCCTCACAAAATTTTACATATATATCAAAAAGCTGTTGGAATATCTCAAACTGAGATTTTTTACCTGCCACCCGAATAAAATTAGCATATCTATCGAGTAAATCGTTGCTTGAAAACGGGAGTAAGAGGTTTAAGAATCGAGCTATTCCCCTACCCACACAATTCCTAGCAAGTAGTCTCATAAGCTTTAAAGGTAGGAACCGTTCTGGTATATAGTCTTTATTTAAAATATGAACATGGGTGTTGTATAGCATTTAAAACCTCACTAAACAAAAATAATCTCATTCTATGTCTCTTTTACTATATTCTATATTTATCTTTAAAATATTATAACAAACTAATCTCAGCTCCTAATAAGGAGAGGTTACTCTCTGTTCTTTTAACTTTAAAAGCTCCCTTCATTTCTTACTCGTACTCCTACCTTAATTTTTAATACTTCTCGTATTCTTCTAGTTCTCATTTTGGAAACAAAGACGATTCTCAAATTTTTCACCCTCGGAATTCCCAAAGTTGAAATTTTATAAAAAATCGTTTATAATATTCTTATAACAAATAAAAAACCAATTCTTAAAAAGGAGAGTAATAATGAAAAAAGGACTTCTGATAAAAGATCAATTTGAGACCACAATGATGATTGGTTTCGGTGTAGATGGAAAAAAACTTGACAAAGTGCTTCCTGAACTTACCAATCTTGGTATCTCTTTCAAGAACTACACAAAATTTATTAATAAACAATTTATAGGAGAAGATCTTGAGGGATGGGAATTTATTGATTTAAAAATTGCTCTCGATAACCTTGTTATAGCAAAAGTAAATCATATAGTTACCAAAAAGGTTTCTTACTTTGAAATCAACCCTCTTCATCTGATTTACAACGAAAAAACAAGGACTTCAAAATTTGTAAAAGTAAAAGAAGCAATCAAATTCTTTAAGAAACACGATTGTTTTAAAAATAAATTTATAAGACGGCTTACTACTTGGTTATTGAAATAAATAAAAAACTCTGATATAATGATGTACGAGAGGGAAACATCTTCTGAGGAAAAAATTATGTTAAGTGAAATAACAAGAATACTTATACAAAGCGATATCTCAATTAGAACAAAATTAGAAATAATTAACAAATTCTATTGTAATAAACCAGAAAAATTAGCTTTTTGTATACAATTAGGCGGAATAAAAGATGTATTAAAAATACGTATGTTTAACATTCTAATAAAAAAACTTATTAAACACGATAATAGTGAAGCTTTAGCCATATCTTTTTTAATACTCTCTCATGATCAATATACAAACCGTATGAAAAAAATTACAAACAAATTTCTAAAAATATATAACTCTGTTGAGATTGAAAAACATGAGGTAAATGATAAATTATTATCAGACATTCTAACCGAATTTGAGGTTTAATATGACATTTGAAGCTAATTCTACTTTAATTTTTAAGGGGTTTGACCCCCAAGAAGCTTCGTTTTATATGGAAGGAATTTTAACAAACAAATATGTTAAAGACATACAAATTACACAAAAATCTCTTGTTAAAGTTCAAAAAGAGAATGATTTTTTATGTTTATATGCCAGTACAGAAGCTTATTTAGACGCATCTCTTCAGGCTGGAAAAATAGAAGGAAAAATTATTAAAATAGAAAAAATAAATAAAACAATAATCCCCTCTGATCTTTCTATAAATCCTATCAAAATACATTTCCTGGGTAAAATATCTGAAGATACATCGGAAACACAAATACATCTTGTTAATAAAAAAATAGGTAATTTAACCAACCATAAAATAAAATTAAAAGCAACAAATATATTTTTAGAAACTATTCAGCCTGATTGGTGTATTTGGAAAGTATCAAAAACTCTTATAGTAATAAACAATGATAGAATTGAAGTAAAAAACCTTAAAATTAAAACTAATAAAGGGTCTGATGCTTTTGGTTTAGATAAATTTATAGAGACTATTAAAATTAAACAATATTTTGAATATCTGAATTTAAAGGAAATATCTATTTTTGACGAAGCAACCTTAGGAATCACAAAACAAGACGAAACCTTTTCTTTATGTAGAATAGACAAAGACTACATAAAAGACTATAATAAATACGAAAAAACCCTTTACACCTTTATCGGTGTCTTATCTGGTAAAATGAAAATAAAAAAAACCGATGATTAAGAACCTTCTTGATCATCGGTTTAGCCC
>CBDUWI010000013.1:0-11185 GCA_965370885.1 uncultured bacterium
AAAAAAGAGTTAAATTAGCGAACAAACCAGAACTTGGACATTTCGCAAAATCTAATTCCACACCTAAGCGCTACTTAAGAGAAATTGCAGGTAAAGAATTAAGTAATTTCGAAGTAGGTCAAGAGATTAGGATAAATATATTTGAGGAAGGCGAAATAGTAGATGTAACTGGAATTTCTAAAGGTAAAGGATTCCAAGGAAACATCAAACGTCATAACCAAAGCCGCGGGCCTATGGCTCATGGATCGCGTTATCATAGACGCCCTGGTTCAATGGGATCAATTGATCCAAACCATGTTAGAAAAGGTAAAAACTTACCAGGACACATGGGAGTTGAAACAGTAACTATTCAAAATCTTGAAATAATTAAAGTTGATTTAGAAAGAAACGTTTTATTAATTAAAGGTTCTATACCAGGTCCTAAAAAAGGACTAGTAGTTGTTAAGCGCGGTGTTAAAACTAGTGCAATTGAACCATTAATACCAGCTAATTATGTTGCTACAGTAGATGAACCACAAGTAGAAAACAAAGCTGAAGAAGCTTTAGAATAATCATTTTTGAAAGGAGGATTTAAGATGCCAAAAATCGCATTGTTGAATCAAACAGGAGAAAACATTGGAAAAATCGAACTTATCGATTCTATTTTCGCTGTTGAACCAAATCAGCAAGTTGTATTTGATGTTGTTAAAGCTCAAAGAGCTGCGATGCGTCAAGGAACTCATGACTCGAAAACTCGTGCAGAAGTACGTGGTGGCGGGCGTAAACCTTTTAAACAAAAAGGAACAGGACGCGCAAGAGCCGGAACAATCAGATCGCCTCTTTGGACTGGCGGTGGAGTAGTGTTCGGACCTACACCAAGAGATTACTCTTTAAAAGTTAATAGAAAAGTTCGTCGTTTAGCTTTAAAATCTGTATTATCATTAAAAGTTAAAGCAAACGGATTTAAAGTTTTAGATAATTTGTCACTAGAAACAATTCAAACAAAAGGAATGGTTGAGGTTTTAAATAACTTGAAAATTTCAGGTAAAGTAATGATAGTTTTACCGGAAATTAATGAAAATGTTAATTTATCATCAAGAAATATTCCTGGATTAACTGTTACGACAGTTAATCAAGCTAGTGTATATGAATTAATGAAATTCAATACAATACTTACGACAGTTGCGGCTGTTAAATTATATGAGGAGGTGCTTGGATAATGTTAGCATCAGAAATTATCAAACGCCCTATCATTACTGAAAAAACAATGGTATTAGTAGAAAAGCTTAACAAATATACTTTTAGCGTTGACAAAAGAGCAAACAAAATTCAAATAGCAAATGCTATTGAAGAATTATTCAGAGTAAAAGTAATAAAAGTTAATAAAATGAATACTGCTCCTAAGAAAAAAAGAGTAGGACAACATACAGGTTTCAAACCACTTGTCACGAAAGCTATTGTAGAATTAGCTAAAGGTGACAAAATTGAAATCTTTGCTGCATAGTAAATAATAAGGAGGTAACCGTTATGGCTTTAATAAAATATAAAGCGATGACTAATGGGTTAAGACACATGACAAAACTTGATTATGCTGAATTAACAACTGATAAACCACAAAAATCATTGTTAGCAAAACTAAACAAGAAGTCAGGTCGTAACAACCAAGGTAAAATCACAGTGCGCCACCAAGGTGGAGGAGCTAAGAGACAATACCGAATCATCGATTTTAAAAGAAATAAAGATAATATACCTGGTAAAGTAGTAACTATTGAATACGATCCTAATCGTTCAGCTAATATTGCTTTAATCAATTATGCTGATGGCGAAAAAAGATATATTTTAGCGCCAAAAAATTTAAAAGTAGGAATGGTTGTTGAATCAGGTTCAAAAGCAGATATATTAATTGGAAATGCATTACAAATAATGAGTATTCCTGTTGGGACAGTTGTTCATAATATTGAATTACACCCAGGAAAAGGTGGACAATTAGTCCGCTCTGCAGGGACATCTGCACAAATATTAGGACGTGAAGATAGATACGTACTAGTAAGATTAACAAGTGGTGAAGTAAGAAAAATTCTCGGAACTTGTCGTGCTACAATAGGTGAAGTTGGGAATGAAGACCACGAATTAGTTAATATTGGAAAAGCTGGTAGAAATCGCCATAAAGGAATCAGACCTACTGTTAGAGGTAGTGTTATGAACCCTGTAGACCACCCTCATGGTGGTGGTGAAGGTCGTCAACCAATCGGTCTTAAAAGTCCTGTTACACCTTGGGGTAAACCAGCATTAGGATTAAAAACAAGAAATAAAAATAAAGCTAGCAATAAATTAATTGTTAGACGTAAGAAATAGAGAGGAGGAACTCATATGGCACGTTCGTTAAAAAAAGGTCCATTCGCTGATGATCATCTATTGAATAAAATCGCAAAATTAAATGAAGAAAAAAAGAAAAAAGTTGTTCAAACTTGGTCACGTAGATCAACAATTTTCCCTGAATTTGTAGGGCACACAATTGCAGTTTACAATGGGAAGGCACACATTCCTGTATATATCCAAGAAGATATGGTTGGACATAAACTAGGAGAGTTCGCTCCTACTAGAAAAACACGTACTCACGATAAAGACGATAAGAAAGCTAGAAGAAAGTAGAGGAGAAATATTATGGAAGCTAAAGCACAAGCAAAAATGGTACGCATCTCTTCTCGTAAAGTTAAACTAGTTATCGATTTAATTAGAGGTAAAAAAATAGGAGAAGCTTTTGCAATACTAAGATTAACTCCAAAAGCTGCATCACCAGTTGTTGAAAAAATCTTAAAATCAGCAGTTGCTAATGCAGAACATAACTTCAATATGGATGTTGAAAAACTTTATATTAAAGAAGTTTATGTAGGTGAAGGCCCTACTTTGAAACGCTTTAGACCAAGAGCGCAAGGTAGAGCAACACAAATTTTAAAAAGAACTAGCCATACTACAATTGTAGTGGCAGAGAAAGAGTAGGTGGGAATCACATGGGTCAAAAAGTAAGTCCAATAGGATTGAGAGTTGGAATTATTAGAGATTGGGATTCTCGTTGGTATGCAAACAAAAACGATGTTGCTGATTTATTGCATGAAGATTTAAGAATTCGTAGTTTATTAGAAGAATTATATGTAAACTCAGCAGTTTCTCGCGTTGAAATTGAAAGAAGTAAAAACAGAGTTATTATTACTGTTAACACGGCAAAACCAGGTATGGTAATTGGCCGTGATGGTGCTATTAAAAAAGAAGTAGTTGCTAAGTTAAAAAAATTAACAAATAAAGATGTTTTCTTAAATATTGTTGAAATTAAAAAACCAGAAATGGATGCAAAATTAGTTGCAAACTCTATGGCACAACAACTTGAAAATAGAGCATCATTTAGACGTGTGCAAAAAATGGCTATTCAAAGAGCTATTAGATCAGGAGCACGAGGTTGTAAAACTTTGGTTTCAGGACGTTTAGGTGGAGCAGAAATGGCAAGAAGCGAAGGGTATAACGAAGGAAATGTTCCTTTACATACATTACGTGCAGATATTGATTACGCTACTGCCGAAGCAACAACAACATACGGTAAATTAGGAATTAAAGTATGGATATACAAAGGAGAAATCCTTCCTACTAAAAAAAGAGGGGGGACAAAATAATGTTAACACCAAAAAGAACTAAATATAGACGTCCTCATAGAGTTTCATATGAAGGTGTAGCAAAAGGCGGTACAGAAATTAATTTCGGTGAATATGGATTAGTTGCTAATACTGGTGCTTGGATCACGAATCGTCAAATCGAGGCAGCACGTATTGCGATGACTAGATATATGAAACGTCAAGGTAAAGTATGGATAAGAATATTCCCTCATTTAGCAAAAACTGCTAAACCCCTAGAAGTAAGAATGGGATCTGGGAAAGGTGCTCCTGACGGTTTCGTAGCTGTTGTAAAACAGGGAGTAGTTATGTTTGAAATTGGTGGAGTTCCTGAGGTTATTGCTAAAGAAGCTTTAAGACTTGCGGCTCATAAACTACCTATTAAAACAAAATTTGTAAAACGAGAAAGTGGTGATTCTAGTGAAAACTAACGAAATTAGAGAATGGGACACTACGAAAATTAATACAGAAATTTTTGATCTTAAAAAAGAATTATTTGATCTTCGCTTTCAACAAGCAACAGGTCAATTAGAAAACACTGCACGTATTGGTAAAGTAAAAAAAGCGATTGCTCGAATGAAAACAATTCTTAACGAGCGCGCTGAATAGGCGAGAGGAGAAACTTATGGAACGAAATAGTAGAAGAATACTTACTGGGATTGTTGTATCAGATAAAACTGAAAAAACTATCACAGTAGTTGTAGAAACTTATAAAAAACATCGTTTATACGGAAAACGTGTTAAACAATCAAAGAAATTTGCTGTTCACGACGAAGCAAATCAAGCAAAAATTGGAGACGTAGTTAAAATTACCGAAACTCGTCCATTATCAAAAACTAAGAGATTCCGTTTATTAGAAATCTTAGAATCAAAAGTCGTAATTTAATTAGAGCTTAAAAAGGAGGTATTATCATGGTTCAACAAGAATCAAGATTAAAAGTAGCAGATAACTCTGGAGCTCGTGAAGTCTTAGTAATTAAGGTTTTAGGAGGTACTGGACGTAAATATGCTAGTATCGGTGATTTAATTGTATGTACAGTAAAACATGCTGCTCCTGGAAGCGTAGTAAAAAAAGGAGAAATTGTTACTGCAGTAGTAGTAAGAACAAAAAAAGAAGTTCGTCGTAAAGATGGATCTTATATTAAGTTTGATGATAACGCATCTGTTCTAATTCGTGAGGATAAATCTCCTCGTGGAACACGTATTTTCGGGCCTGTAGCAAGAGAGCTACGTGAAGCAGGATATATGAAAATCGTATCATTAGCTCCAGAAGTAATTTAGGGTAGGAGGTATATTATGAAGATTAAAAAAGGAGACACTGTTAAAGTAATTAGCGGTAAAAACCTTGGTAAAGAAGGAAAAGTATTAAAAGTTTATCCTAAAATAAACAAGGTAATTGTCGAAGGTGTAAACAAAATCAAAAAACATGCTAAACCTACACAATCTGACCCTGATGGGGGAATTCGTGAGTTTGAAGCTCCGTTTCACGCTTCAAATGTTATGTATTCAGAAAAGAAAACAGGGACTACAAAAATAGGTTCGAAAGTAGTTACTGTAACAGAAAAGAAACATGAAGTAACAAGAAAAGTAAGATATTCTAAAAAATCTGGTGAGGTTTTAGACTAATCAGAAAGGAGGCTTTTAGAATGAATCGCTTACATGAAAAATATAAAAATAGCATTCGTCAATTACTTATTGAAAAATTTAATTATACATCAATAATGCAAGCTCCTGAAGTTCATAAAATTGTTGTAAACATGGGGGTAGGAGATGCAGTTACAAATACGAAAGTATTAGACGATGCAGTAAATGAGTTAACATTGTTAACCGGACAAAAACCGATAATTACATATGCAAAAAAATCAATATCTGTTTACAAATTAAGAGAAGGTATGGCAATTGGTTGTAAAGTAACTTTACGTGGAGAAAGAATGTATGAATTTTTAGATAAATTAGTGTCAATTGCATTACCACGAGTAAGAGACTTCCAAGGAGTTTCTAACAAGGCATTTGATGGTAGAGGTAATTATACACTCGGCGTAAGAGAACAATTAATTTTTCCAGAAATCAATTATGACAAAGTAAATAAAGTTAGAGGAATGGATATTGTAATTGTTACAACGGCACAAACAGACCTAGAAGCTTTTGAGTTACTAACTCAACTAGGTATGCCGTTTAAAAAATAAGGAGGCTAGTTATGGCTAAAAGAGCAATGGTTGTTAAACAACAACGCGGTTCAAAATTCTCGTCAAGAGAATATACTCGTTGTGAGCGTTGTGGGAGACCACACGCAGTTTACAAAAAATTTAAATTATGTCGTATTTGTTTCCGAGAATTAGCTTATTTAGGACAAATACCAGGCGTTAGAAAAGCAAGTTGGTAAAAAATAATATTCCAAGTAAATTGGGAGGAGGCATTTAAATATGGTAATGACAGATCCTATCGCAGATATGTTAACACGTATAAGAAACGCAAACCAAATGAAACATGAAAAAGTTGATATGCCTGCATCTAAACTTAAAAAAGAAGTTTTAGAACTTCTTAAAAAAGAAGGATATATCACACATGTTCATAGTATTAAAGGTGATGTGCAAGATACATTGCGTGTAACTTTAAAATATATGCAAACAGACAGAGTTATTAAAGGATTAAAAAGAATATCTAAGCCAGGGCTTAGAGTATATGCGAAAAATAGTGAAATTCCTAAAGTGTTAAACGGATTAGGAATTGCAGTAATTTCGACATCAAACGGTGTAATGACAGACCGTGAAGCAAGAAAACAAAAAGTAGGCGGAGAAATCCTAGCTTACGTTTGGTAAAATTAAAATCAGGAGGTGTAATAAATGAGTCGTATTGGAAAAAAGCCGATTACACTACCTCAAGGTGTAACTGCAACAGTTGAACAGAACTTTATAACTGTTAAAGGACCAAAAGGATCATTAGAATTTACGTTTAGAAAAAGTATGAAAGTTTCATTAAACGATTCTGATTTAGTCGTTGAAAGACAATCGGATACAAAAGAACAAAGAGCAATCCACGGAACTACTAGAGCTATTATTAATAATATGGTTGTAGGCGTATCTGAGGGATTTGTAAAGAAATTAAAAATGGTTGGGGTTGGTTATCGTGTTTTATTACAAGGTAACAAACTAGTAGTCAGTGCCGGTTACTCTCATCCAGTAAATTTAGATATTCCTGAAGGGATAACAGTTGAAGTTCCTAAAAATACATTAATTAATGTATCAGGAATTGATAAACAACTAGTTGGTGAATTTGCCGCAAATATTAGAGGGGTTCGCCCACCAGAACCATATCTAGGAAAAGGTATTCGCTACGTAAATGAAAAAGTACGTAGAAAAGAAGGAAAAACTGCTAAATAGTAGTTAGGAGTGAAATTAAATGATTAATAATAAATCAAGAAACATATTGCGCCTAAGAAGACATCTAAGAATTAGACAAAACCTTGTTGGTACACCATCAAAACCCCGTCTAAGTGTTTTTCGTTCTGCGAAAAATATTTATGCCCAAGTTATTGATGATGTTAATGGTGTTACATTAGCTAGCGCATCTACAAATGAAAAAGATAATAAAAATACCAAAGGTGGAAACATTGAAGCTGCTAAAACAATAGGAAAACTTATTGCTGAAAAAGCTTTAAAACAAAAAATAAAAAAAGTGGTTTTTGACAGAAGTGGTTACCTTTACCACGGAAGAGTAAAAGCATTAGCTGAATCTGCACGCGCTGCAGGATTAGAATTCTAATAAGGAGGTAAGCCTATGCAAAAAGATAATAGAAGACCTCGTCGTAAAAGAGAAGAAAAGCTTTTCGAGGAAAGAGTCGTAAATATTAACCGAGTTACTAAAGTTGTTAAAGGGGGACGTCGTTTCCGTTTTAGTGCTTTAGTAGTAATTGGAGATAAAAAAGGTAATGTAGGATTTGGGACAGGAAAAGCACAAGAAGTTCCAGATGCTATTAAAAAAGCAATCGAAGATGCAAAAAGAAATTTAATAAAAGTTCCTATGTATGGCAAAACAATTCCTCATGAAATAACGGGTAAATTTGGTGCAGGTGAAGTATTTTTGAAACCTGCTGTAAGTGGGACTGGTGTAATAGCTGGTGGACCAGTGCGCGCGGTAATTGAGTTAGCAGGATACGAAGATATACTAAGTAAATCTATCGGATCAAGCACACCAATTAATATCGTTCGTGCAACTTTTGATGGGATAACTAGATTAAGAACAGCCGAACAAGTAGCTCGTACTCGCGGATTAACTGTAGAGGAGATCTTACACTAATGGCAAAAGAAATTAATATCACATTAAGAAGAAGCTTAATCGCATCAAACCCAAAACAAGTTAAAACTGCCAAAGCATTAGGATTAACAAAAATAAATAAAACTGTTGTAAAAACAGACACTCCAACTATTAGAGGAATGATTAACGTTATTTCACATTTAGTTGAAGTAACTGAGAAGTAGGAGGTGCCGTATATGCAATTACATAACTTAAAATCAACACCTGGTTCTACACACGCTAAAAAAAGAGTAGGTAGAGGCGCAGGTAGTGGTACAGGGAAAACTGCAGGAACGGGACATAATGGTCAAAATTCACGTTCTGGTGGCGGAACACGTTTAGGTTTTGAAGGTGGACAAACTCCATTTTTCAAACGTATTAGAAAAAGAGGATTCAAAAACATAAACAGAAAAGATTATGCTGTTGTAAATGTTAGTGAATTAAGTAGATATGAAGCTGGAACAATTGTTACAGTGGAAACATTACTTAAAGATAGACTAATTACCAAACTTTATTCTGGATTAAAAATCTTAGGAAATGGAAATCTAGATGTTAAGTTAACTGTTAAATCTCACAAATTTACTGCTACTGCTACTGAGAAAATACAAGCAGCTGGTGGAAACGTCGAGGTGATTTAATTGGAAAACATAATTTCGGTATTAAAGAATAAAGATGTAATGAAGAAAATCGGATTTACTTTACTAGCATTTTTAGCCTTTAAATTAGCTACTTATATTCATATACCACTTATTAATACCGATATAATCGCACAATTCTTTGATGAAGCAGAAGGCGGTATCGTTGGTATAGCTAATGCATTCACAGGAAACGCACTTAAAAATTACTCAATTATTGCTTTAGGTATTGGACCTTATATTACTGCTTCAATCGTTATCCAATTATTACAAATGGATATCGTTCCTTTCTTAAAAGAATGGTCTGAAGAAGGAGAAACAGGGAAACAAAAAATAAACCAACTAACTAGATATTTAGCTATTGGGCTTGCATTTGTTCAAGCTTTAGCAATGACTTACGGGTTTAGACTAACTAATAACAATATATTTGATATTGGTGGAATTGAACCAACATTCTTAACTTATACATATTTAGCAATTATTATGACTGCTGGTACTGCATTTCTATTATGGTTATCAGATCAAATTACTAACAAAGGAATTGGGAATGGTACTTCAATGATTATCGTTGCAGGTATCATATCAAGTATGCCAGGAATGATTACAAGTTTAATCGAAGAATACATCACAGTAGAAACTGCTGATTTGAATAGTTACGGAATTTTCGCTTTAGTAATGCTAATTTACGTTTTTGTAATATTCTTTGTTACAGTAATGCAATCAGCATCGAGAAAGATTCCAATACAATACTCTAATAGACCTTCAGGAGCTAAATTCCAAGGTAGAAGCGATTCTAACATACCGTTAAAAATCAACTCTGCTGGAGTAATTCCTGTTATCTTCGCAGTAACATTACTTAGTATTCCGACAACAATTTTAAACTTTTTGCCGGATGTTCAAACTTCAATTCTAGGTCAATGGTTAACAGAAATGTTTAATTATCAAAGACCATTAGGGTATATCGTTTATATATCATTAATTTTTGTTTTCGCATTCTTCTATGCATTTGTGCAAATTAACCCAGAGAAAATATCTAAAAACTTACAAAAACAAAATGCATATATTCCCGGTGTTAGACCAGGAGTGGATACTGAAAACTACATATCTAGATTGTTATTTAAAATAACAATAATTGGAGCTTCTTACTTAGTATTTATAGCTTCATTACCAATTTTCGCTTCAATGATCTTTGGGCTACCACCTTATGTTCAAATCGGTGGAACAAGTTTATTAATCGTTGTAGGAGTAGCAATTGAGACGACAAAGCAAATTAAAACTCAAACTCAAGATCAAAAATATAGTGGTTTCATTAAGTAGGGGGTAGACTCTTGAAAATACTTATGATGGGCCCTCCAGGAGCTGGAAAGGGTAGCCAATCTTCAAAAGTTGTAGCTCATTACAAAATACCTAGTATATCAACAGGGCAAATGTTCAGGGAGGCCTTTAATAAAAATGAAGTTATCGGTATTGAAGCAATGAAATTTATTGAAAATGGTAACTTAGTTAGTGATGAAATCACTAACAGTATAGTAAGAATTAGACTAAAGGAAAATGATGTGCAAGATAATTTCTTGCTAGATGGGTTCCCAAGAACAGTAACTCAAGCTATTGAGTTAGATAGGATTTTAGCTGAACTAGGGACAAAACTAGATGCAGTAATAAACATTTTATCAAGTAACGATGTACTTTTTGAACGTATGGAAGAACGCCGTGTGTGTAAAAATTGTGGAGCAACTTATCACTTGATATTTAAAAAACCAGCTATTGACCTGGTTTGTGATAAATGTGGTGGGGAACTTTACCAAAGAGAAGATGATTCATATAAATCAGTTAAAAATCGTCTTAAAATCTATGAAACTAAGACAAAACCACTCTTAGAGTATTACGAGAAAAAAGGAATTCTATACAATATTAACGGTATGCAGTCATTTAATAACGTGTACGCTGATATTGAACTAGTCTTACAGGATTTATAATGGTTTCGATAAAGTCTAAGAGAGAGATAAATTTGATGAAAATAGCTGGGCGTATAGTTGCCTTAGCTCATCAAGAAGTTAGTAAACACGCAAAACCAGGCGTTTCAACATATGAACTAGATCAAATTGTAGAACAAGTTATTAGAGACAACGACGCTATACCTTCATTTAAAGGTTATGGTGGATTCCCAGGAAGTGCTTGTACATCAGTGAACGAACAAATTGTTCATGGGATTCCAAGTAAAAGTGTAATTTTGAAAAACGGCGATATTATCAGTGTTGATATTGGAGCTGTTTACAAAGGTTACCACGGAGATAGTGCTTGGACATACCCAGTTGGGCAAATTAGTGATGACGCTAAAAAATTACTCGAAGTTACAAAACAATCACTTTTTGAAGGTTTAAAAAAAGCAAAAGCAGGAAATCGATTATCAGACATATCAAATGCTGTTCAAACTTATGCAGAATCATTTGGTTTCAGTATTGTAAGAGAATATGTAGGCCACGGAGTAGGTAAAAACTTACACGAAGACCCACAAATTCCTAATTATGGACTACCCAATAAAGGGATTCTCTTAAAAGCAGGAATGACATTTGCAATTGAACCTATGGTAAATATTGGAAAAAAAGAAGTAAGAAT
>CBDUWI010000014.1:0-11101 GCA_965370885.1 uncultured bacterium
TTCAGCTAATGGACCTTGTAAAGCTATTTCCGAGATATTGTCTGATTCATTAACGGCTGTACAATCATAATGATTATTTTTAAGTACCCAATCAAAATCTTTTTCAATATTTGAAGCATTAACGACCATTATATATGATTCATTATTAACTTTGTATACTAATAAATCATCAACTACTCCACCTGTCGGATAACACATCATCCCATAAAGAACTTGGTTATCATTCATCGACATAACATCATTTGTGAAAATCGAATCAATGAATTTACCCGCTTCTTTACCTTTAACATAAAATTCACCCATATGTGAAACATCAAACATCCCTGCTTTTTCTCTAACATACTTGTGTTCTTCACTAATGGTTGTATAAGTCATCGGCATTAAAAATCCGGCAAAATCGACCATATTAGCATTAGCTTTTAAATGTGCATCATAAAGTACAGTTTTTTTCATTTTAATCTCCTTCAAATTGTTTCATTGCTTGATAAGAACTACGAACTAAGGGCCCACTTGAGGTGTATTTAAAGCCTTTTTCTTTTCCAGTTTTCTTGTAATTGTCAAACATTTCTAAACTAATATATTCTTTTACTTCAGCATGTTCTTTAGATGGTCTTAAATATTGTCCTATTGTAATTATATCACAATTTATATTTCTTAAATCATCCATTAATGATTTTACTTCAGCTTCTTTTTCGCCGATACCAACCATTATTCCTGACTTAGTTAATATGCTCGGATTTAGTTCTTTTGCTGTTTTTAATACTCCTAAACTTCTGTCGTAATCTGCATTATCCCTAAAACCATCATATAGCCTTCTTATTGTTTCTAAATTGTGGTTTATTACATCAGGGTTAGCATCAACAACCCGTTTTATTGATTTGAAGTCACCTAAAAAATCAGGAATTAAAACTTCTATTGTAGTATTAGGTCTATGCTCTTTTATTAACTCAATACATTTAACAAACTGCTTTGAACCGTAATCTTCCAAATCGTCTCTTGTAACTGAGGTAATAGCAACATGAGCTAAATCTAATATATCGACCGCTTTTAATAAATTAGCTGGTTCAAGAGGATCAACTTCTAATGGTATCCCATTTGTAACGTCACAAAATTTACAATTTCTCGTGCAATGATTTCCAAGTATCATAAATGTAGCTGTTTTATTAGAAAAACATTCTAGCTGATTTGGACAATTAGCTTCCTCACACACTGTATAAAGATTATATTGTTTTAATAATGTTTTGATTCTATTAGTTTCTTTATTTAAGTTTTTCATGTCTACTTTGAAATAATCAGGCTTACTAATTGTTCTTTTTTTTATCTTTTCAAAAAATAATTTTAAAAACTCATCAGTTTTCAATTTATAAAAATACTCTTTAACTGGGTGGTTTTTTAAAACTTCTAAAAAGCTGCGATAATTATATTTAATGCCAATAAAAGCGTTTTCAAATTCTTCAATTTTTTTGAGACTAAAATAGTCCCCATTTATTTTTAAATCTTTAACTAATTCATTCTTAATTTGAACATAGACTGTAAAATTTCCCGCATCATACTTAACAGTATTCGTAATTTCGTGTTTAGGACTTCTGCCGTAATTCCATTCCTCTGTAGCGAATTTCTTACTATATTCATTTACTTTATCTAAATCAAGTGTCGTATAATCTATTCTTTTTGTTGAAATTTTATCTACTAAAAAATCATAAAATTCTGATAATTCGATATCTAATAATTCGCCAATATTAATAACTCGAGCTTTTACGCTACTAATAGCGTGACTTGTAAGTTTTGATTTATCGGGAGTTAGAGCTCCAATTAACTTTGAAAAGTCTGTATTAAATAAAATCGTACCGTGTATTACCATTTTATCTTTATAGATATATTCTGCATTTCCGCTAAACTTTCTACCATTAGTTAAAATATCATTACGTCCGGTAAATTCTGCATCTATTCCTAGTTCTTTAACAGAATTAACAATATATTCTACATGCCCTTCAAATATGTCGTTAGGGTTTTTCTTATTTGTTATAAAAGAGAACTGAAGACATCCAGAATCTGTATAAACTGCGCCACCGCCACTATTTCTTCTAACAATATCAATGTTGTTGTCTTTTACAAAGCTTTGATCGATTTCTAATCTCGTTACTTGGTGTCTTCCAATCATTACAGTTGGCTCGACACTCCAAAGTAAAAAAATGTCATCTTTATAGTCGTAGTCTTTTATTAAATATTCTTCTAAGCCAAAATAAAAACCACAGTGGTTAAATTTATTCTTCTTAGTATCTATATAAAGCATTTAATAACCATCTTTCTTCATAATAATAATAACATAATTTAATAAAAAAAAAATATAATTTGCAAAAAAAAAGACAAGATAATCTTGTCTTGTTTTTACTTAAATCTTTTTTTAAATTCGCTATCCATTCTTAGTCTAACTTGGCGATGTTCTTCAACGACGATAATTTTATGAGTTTGCGGATTCATCGCTTCTTTTCTTGGCATTACTATCGTTAAGAAAGTACCTAATCCTGGAATATGAACTTCGTTTCCTTTACTAAGCTCTTCGGTAATAACTTTTTCAAAATCACTTAAGAACTTATTACTTTTGTTTTTGCTTAGTTTAGAAGTTTTACTAATATATTTTATTATATCTTTTTTAGTCTTCGTTATAACTTTCGCATGTAATTCTTTAGCCATTTTCGCTTCCTCTTTTTTAATATCTTCTTCTATTTTCGGTTGCAAGATAACTTTTAATTCTACATGTTCTCTAATTTTTTCTTCTCTGATTAGTTCATCTTGAACTTGATCTTCACTTAGTTTATCCATTTCAGTTTTAGTAAGTAATACCTTATCACTAGTTATTTCAGAATCTTGAGCGATAAGATTAGAAAATTCTTTGTCTGGATAAAAGTAAACTGTCGACTCTGCTTCGATTTGTATTTCTTCTCCGCTTTCTTTATTAACTTTTTTGTGAGCTTCGACAAAAACTTTTTTAAATTTACCAAATTTACTTAGTTTCACTTCATCATCTTTTTGTAATTGTTCTGTAATTACATTTAACATTGTATTAATAAATAAATCAGCAGATTTATGATTTAACGATGTTGCTCTTGTAATAATATCAATCAATTCATTTTTATTTAAACGTGTATAAAATTCTTTTTCACTAGTTGACTTAGTTTCAACTTTTTTAATCTCTTGAAGTTCATGAATTAAGCTAGCTGTGGTACTTTCTAAACCAGAAGCCTCAATTGACTCATCTAGTTTTGAACCTTTTTTACGAGTTTTGATTTTCACTTTCGATTTTTGTGGTTTATTAATGCCATTAACTCTTTGAGCTTTTTCACTTTTTCTTCTTAAATCAGTATAAACTTTAGTTCTAGAAAAAGTAATTCTTCTAGTTATTAATGATTCTTTATATTCTGAAACATTTAATAATGACGCATCTTTAACAAGAAGTGAATATATCAATCTTGTTGTAAAAAGGAAAGTTACTAAAATAAGAACTAACATTGAAATAGTAACTTGTAAAAATGGGTTTTCAGGTCGAATCGTACAGTAAAGTTGATTAGGACTACAATCTAGCGCTTGATAAACTACTGCGAAAAAGAGTTCTATTACTAAAAAAATAAATGATATTATAGCTACCCAAAGAAATATATTTATTATTTTATTTATAAATAGATCAAATTTCGACATAAAAACACCTCGCTCTTATTTATATTTTATAACAATTAAGAATAAAAAACAAAATAAAAAATGAAATACTTAATATTAACAACATTTAAATTAATTATTAAAACTCTATCCAATCAAATGATATAGCTATTAAATGAGCTTCCTTTAGCATATTTTGTATATAATTTTTCAGCGTATTTGAGCTCAGCAGACAAATCTTTTTTTCCACTGAAGGAAATTATAAAAAGCAATATTTTTTTTGTATTATTGGTAATCATTGTTCTCTCTGTATCGCTTGTAGTAGAGCCGAACGCACCAATATCATCAACATAAACAGGTATATTTACAATATTCAATTTACCTCTACCAATTCCAATAAACTCATCATCTTCATTTCCCAGTCTTATAGTTATATCACCAACAATTTTAGCAAAATCTAATACAGCTACTGATTTTCTTGTTTTAAGGGAAAGTATATTGCCTAAATCAACAATATTACTTATTCTATATAATATATTACCTTTAGATATTCTTCGATAAAGTGATTCGACAGCTAATCGATATCTACTAGGATCTTTACCATATTTTTTATAAGCATTTCTGGCATCGATAATTATATCTAAATTTACAACATCTTCTATTGAAATAGTTTCATTGATGTCTTTTTCAATCTCGTTTATTAGTACATCAATTTCATTATTTTTAAAAACCTCTACATTGCATTCCATAACAGCAATATTAAACCCTTTATTTATAGCCGTTAATTCATCTTTAATAGCAATTCTCATAAAATCACCTCAAAACGCATCTAAGTAATATTATACCATATATTATTTATAATTTTTTAAATATTGAGAATAAGTTATTTAATTCAAAAGAAAAAGCAAGAGAATCTCTTGCTTATTTAGTAAGTCTTAATGTATCTCTAGCGATCATTACTTCTTCATTTGTTGGAATCAAGAATAGCTTTATTGAAGAATCATCAGCTGAAATCAAAGTTTCTTTTGCGCGAACAAAATTTCTTTCGCAATCGATTTTCACTCCAAGTGGAGCCAATCTTTTTGCGATTAATTGTCTTGTAAAAATCGCGTTTTCTCCAACACCAGCAGTGAAGCATATCGCATCTACACTACCCATTGTAACGTAATAAGCAGCAATATAATCACAAATCATTTTAACTTGTTTTTTGATAGCTAGTAAGCTATGTTTATTGCCAGCATGTGACGCTGTCCATAAATCTCTTGAATCACTTGAAATTCTACTAATTCCAATATAACCTGATTTTTTATTTAAATCAGATATTACTTCTTTAGCTGTCTTATTTTCTTTTTCGGAAATATAATCAACTATTGCCGGGTCAATATCACCACTTCTAGTTCCCATTAATATCCCCGCTAAAGGTGTAAATCCCATCGATGTATCAACACTTTTACCACCTTTAACAGCACAGATGCTAGCACCGTTACCAAGGTGTAATACTATTGTATTTACATCTTCAACTTTTTTACCTAATAATTCTGCAGCTTTATAACTAACATATTTATGGCTTGTCCCATGAAATCCATATTTTCTTACACCGTATTTCTCATACCAATCATAAGGTACTCCATATAAATATACTTCTTCACTCATCGTTTGATGAAATGCTGTATCAAAAACAGCAACTCCACTTAAATGTGGTAATGCTTTTTGAATGGCTTTTATCCCAATTAAATTAGCTGGATTATGAAGTGGAGCTAAATCACTTACATCTTCGATTGCTTTAATAACTTCAGGTGTTATAACAACTGAATCACTAAATTTTTCGCCACCATGAACTACGCGGTGTCCAACGCCATCAATTTCTTTTATCGATTTTAATATTTTCAAATCAATAAGTTTTCTTAATACTAAATCAACAGCGACACTATGATCTTTTACAAACAGTAATTCTTCTAATTTATCACCATTTAACTTAATTTTTATAACTGAGTTTTCCATCCCAATTCTTTCAACGATACCACTAGCAAGTACTTTTTCACTTGGCATTTCAAGTAACTGAAATTTTAATGATGAACTGCCGGCATTAACAGCTATTATTTTCATTTGTCCACTCCTTGTATAAAGTTTCTAGTTTATAACTATTTAAAATTGTATCATACTTTTTTCTTTATGTCATTAACGTTTCCATAAAAAAAGACTAAATTTTTAGTCTTTTTATGTTCACTTTATTAACCAACATAATCCCACTCTAAAGCATTATAAAATATTTCCTTAGCTTTTTCTTTATTTACTTCTATTACTGTACCGACGCTACCTAATAAAAGTGCAGTATCAATAAAGGTATTAACTATTTCTTTATCTATATTTAGATTTTCCTTTTTTAGAGAAGTATTTGCTCCCCAAGATTCAAATAGATAATCTAGTTTATCAAGAACATATAAGTAATTAGATTCGTTAAAAATCATCGTTCCCAGTAACTCTAATCTTGGTTTCATTACTTCTTTATTATATTTTAAAGCTACTCTCCCCCAGGAAGTAAATAATAATGCTAAAGCGTAACCATGTGTTATATTAAATTCTTTCGTTAAGGGGTACGATAATCGATGTGTAGCCCAGTCTCCTACCTTATCTACCCCAAGTATCCAATTAAGCCCGATAGTTGAAGCCCAGCTTATATTAGCTCTTGTCTCATAATCATCTTTTCCCTTTAAAATTCTATTAGTATTTTCAATAACAGATTTAATAACTCCCATACTCATATAATCAGATGTATCAGTTCTTAATGTATGCGAAAAGAATTGTTCTAATACATGCATAATAATATCAATACTTCCGGCAATAACGTGGTGTTGTGAAACATCAAGTGTATATGTTGGATCAATTATCGCGAATTTAGGAATTGAAAAATCATAAGCAACACTTCTTTTTTCATTTGTTAAATCGTTACTAATTACACTATTTCCGTTAGTTTCTGTCCCTGTCGCCGCTAATGTAATAATTACACCGATAGGTAAAGAACTTGTCGCGTTACTTTTTTGTAAGTAGATATCCCAAATATCTCCATCATAATTATGACCAAAACCAATAGCTTTAGCACAATCGATTACACTTCCGCCACCGGCAGCTAAGATAAAATCAATGTTGTGTTCTTTTACTTTTTTAACACCCCTATTGACGCTTGCCATTTCTGGGTTAGGTCTAACGTTGCTTTCTTCGTAAACAGTTATATTCAATTTAGAACAGATTTTTATAACTTCATCATAAATACCATTCTTCTTAATTGATGACATACCATAAACTAATAATAGTTTTTTAACGTTGTTAGTAATTAGTTCTTCTTCTAATTTCTTAATTTGTGATTTACCAAATATTATTTTTGTTGGAGAATTATATATAAAATTTTTCATTCTATCACCTCGATATATAAAATGATTATATCACACTGGCTATACGTAAAAAAAGAATATACTTTCAATATATCAAATAAAAATGACATATTGTATTAATAATATGTCATTTATCCAAATATCAATATAAGAATCTTAACCTCCACCAACAAAATGAGTAAAGACAACTTCATCTCCGTCTTTAACCAGTTCATTAAACTTGGATTGATGAACGATTTTATTACTATTTATAAAAACCACAGAATTTTCAAAATCCTTAAGTTCTACTTTGGGATAAAGCACTTGTATTTGCGAGAGAATCTCGTGAATGGATCCAGACATAACTTCAATTTGATGAATATTATATTTACTTCTAAGAAGATTAAAAAATATAACTTTTACCATATTACCTATTCCTTTCTATTAGAAAGTGTAGTTTTCAAAGATGGCAATCGATAATTCTAATTATTAATTTAATTATATCCATAAATAATTTAATTTACTAGATATTTTAAATCATCTTGCACCTTGTAAATTTAGATTATGCACTGTCACCTGCCTCTATTTCATAAAAAAGCATTTTAGGATAATTACTAAAATACTTTTTTTATTTACTTATTTATTATTTTACTATAACCAAAATGATTATTACCACCAAAAACTGTCTCCTAATTTTTCTCTCAAATTTAACGATTTACAAGTGCTGTAAGTGTTCCATAGATCTCTATGTATATCGCTTGTTCAGTTAAACTTGGAAAAGAAATATTTTCATTTTTAAATAATTCACTAAAAACTAGTACTATCTCAAAGTTATATGATGAATTAGGATCAAATATCATTTCGTCAATTTCCTCTATCTTCACATCATCTATAATATAATAATAGTTAATTCCATACAATAATGTTCCTTCAAGAGTTTTTCCAAATCCAACTACAATATCACCAACAACTATTTCTATCGAACTTACACTAATTATATTTTGTAATCTGCTCGAATCAGTCAATGCTATTATTAACTCATATACAAAAAGTTTTTCTTCAACATCAACAGAATAAGTATTAAACGAGATTTCTTCAGTAATATTAGACCCAGGTTCATATACATTTACTACTTGCGGAGTCTTACATGATACTAAAACAAAGAAACTAGTAAAAACTATTATGAAATATAATATTCTTTTCCCCACATACATCACCTCCGTTGTCATTTTTTCACAACAAAAAATCCTAGAGTTGTTCCACCGTTTAAACCATTAAAATCGTAATATCTCGCCTCTTCATTATGTCCGTCGCGTAATTCGAAAAAGTTTTTATATGTTTTAATAGTGAAAAATAAAAATCTTGTTTCTTTTAGATAAATATCATATCCTGCTACAAACATAGTATGGTTGCCATAGGCACTATTAATTGTACTCCACAAGATTCCCTCTCCATTGTCTATTCTACTAGTAACTACATTCATCGACCAAATTTCTATAACTTTAAATCTAGTAGTGTAATTATTATTTTCCATAACGTTATTTAAAATATCTCTGGATTCGTAAACAGTTAACGATTCAGGACTTCCATTAATATCGTTTGCTTCTAGTCTAGCCTCAATGTATAGATAAGAAAATCTTCTTTGAACACCATAATCTCCAATATTTGTATCATAGATTCGATATATCCCCTCAGCCCTTTTATCCAAATACAAATCTCTTTCTTCTATACTAGGATTATAATATCTATACGTATATCCGTAAGGCAAGCCAGCATAATATCGATCGTATCTATAATGCATTAACAAATTATATGCAGAAACAAGTCCACAGTTTCCTTCTGAACTGATAAATCCATCGCCTAACTTTATATAAACTGAAAGATCTAGCTGTAAAGCCCCATTTCGTGTGCTAGCATTTTCACTTTTATAAATATTATATCCGGTACCATATCTATCTTCAACATAATCATCCAAATATTCTATCGTTCCATCATCAGCTACTCCATCATAACCTATATACCCACCATACATTTCTGTGTCTTTTGGTAAAGTCTCAGTTTCAATTCCTTTAAAAGTATATCCATCAAGAATGTTGAATACTAATTTATCCTTCAACCCATCTTCAATTATTGATTTCCCTTCAAATGAATAATCGTAGACGATAAAATTTGGACCAAGAGTCATAAAACCATTCAAACCATCAAAATCAATATATACTCCTTTAGTTTTTTCATTGAATCCCTCAATAGTAATTTTTTGTATAATACAGTAAGAAATTCTTCCCATCCCACCATGTTCGATTACATATTCATTTACCTCTTCTAGATTATTGCAAATATAATTAGCAGAGTCTATAGCCGATCCATCAAGTTGTGTGCGTGCGATTAATTCTATTTTTGTACTGGTAAAGAGTATTAGTGCACATAAAATAATAAATTTTATCTTGGAATCCCATTTCATACAATTTCTCCCTTTCATATTTTTTTAACTCCATATACATTCTATAATGTAATAAATGATGTTCATTGATTACCATTTTACATAATAATATTTGTTTTCACTATTTCTTTGTGCTTTTAAAATATATTGAAATTATTAAATTAAATTAATACTTTGAGACCTATAAAGTGAACCAAATGTATAAATGAATATGCTCTAATAACCTTCCTGATTTTTGTGCAATAGTACCATGAGACAATCAACATAGACAAGTCCCCTGAAAAGTGTGTCATTGGTTTGCACTTTAGTACTTTTTATGCCTTTATATTATAAGATACAATTTATTATGTCAACTAATTTCAAATTCAAAACTCCCTAATAAATCGTCTTTGTATATTTTTTGGACTGTTTTGCATATATATTTCAAGTTGCTCTAGGATTTGCATATAATGAGATTAATAATGTCTAATTTTATAATTCAAATTAAATTTATAATGTTTCTCCTTTTTTCTCTTTAAATATAGTTTCCCATATGATTATATGCTTTCATTATTAGTTATAAGCTTGTTTATGGCTAAATGATTAAATCCTTTGATAATTAGCCAAAGAGCCATCACCATTTCCTGTACTGCTAAAGGCATTTGCAAATAAAATCCAAATCCGGTATCTAAACCGAAGAAATGTAATAAAGCATAAGCCAAATATGGAACCAAACTGATTAGTCCCCAAACTGACAACCAGCGAGGGATTAAACTTGTACGATAGAAAGAGATGTATAAACAAGTAGCCCCTATTACAAACAAAATAGTACCCACTGGTCCCAAAAGATCTTGGAACTTATACACGACATTGGCCATTGATTGCAAAGCAGTCGAATTAGCTCCTGTTGCAACATATTCCTTACCGAGAGCGAATAATGCCAAAAAACTCATCGTCGTCATAAAATACCATACTCCCTCCATTACCCCACGGAAAAGCAACATTCCCATGGCAAGTTCTTCACTATCTTTTTTGAAGATTGGGTATAGGAAAGCCGTCATCGCCACTAGTGAAATCCCCATCAAGAGGATGAAAAATGAACCAGTGAGAAGACGCGACGAATCAGTAACAACCAAATCCAGTAAAACTATCCCAGAAAGCGGTTTAGTTTGAACAGATGAAGAAATCACTTCGCCCCCAAAAATTGCACTTGCAACACCAAAGATTGTCCCTAGAAGGTAAAGCACACCAGCCATCATTGAATTCATTCTATAAGTTTTCATATTTGTTTCTCCTTCTTATCCTTTGAATCAATGTAAAATATTTCATCAATCGGTTTATTAAATACTAATGCTATTTTAAAACAAAGTTCTAGCGTTGGGGAGTATTGCCCTTTTTCTATAGCGACAATTGTCTGTCTTGAGACTCCTACCTTCAGTGATAAATCCTTTTGAGTCATTTCATCGTTTAGGAATCTCAGTTTCCGAACATGGTTATTTATTAATAACTTTTTCATGATTAAATCCCTTTTCTGTAATAAATTATTGTCATTAATTCAGATACTATCTCAGTAATAACTCCAAATATCATCAACGTAATGAAGAACATATGATTACTCATATTAGTGACTTGTGTCACTAAAGCAAGTATGAATCCTACT
>CBDUWI010000015.1:0-11070 GCA_965370885.1 uncultured bacterium
CTACTGATAAAGATGTTATAAAAGCATTAAGATCTACAGTGAATTATTTCCAAGACCCATTTCAGTTCGGAGTTAACATGAAAAATAATGTTGATGTATTCAATAAAATTAAAACAGCTAACACAAAATCATCGTTCGTAGAAAAGAGAGGTGGTAAAGTAGGACCAGTGCAATCGATAGTAAAATTATTTGAAGAGAACTTGATGGAACCATTAATTGCGGTGTCTGGCAAAGAGAGCATTTACAAAAAGATACAATTTGGATATGATCAGGCTGGTAGAAATAACGTTATTGAAAAGTACAAAAACAGATTTAATATTGGGAATTCGTATGAAGGTTCTAGTAATTTTATATTGAGTGTTAAAGAAAATAGTGGAATAAACAGGACTCTTGTTAAGGGCATGGTAAACAAAATAAAAGAACTTAGTAATAAATACGAAACTATAAATTCCAACCTTGCATATAGCTCTCTTGAAAAAAACGAAGCAAAAAAAATTCTTAGAAATAAATTCACTGATTTTTGGAATTTAAATAAGACTAAATTGAATCAAGAAGAAAGAGATGCTGTAGCCTATTATTTAACTACTGCTTACGATGCGAATATAAGTCTTCCTAGAAAATTCTTTGATAAGAATATGAACGATAAGATGTATTATACATATAGATTAGAAAATATATTTAATGAAGCTAGCTCTTCTGTTTCCAGAGCATATAACTTAGGGGCTGAATCGTTTAAATTAGTAGAAGGCAAAGCAAAAGAACTAGTCATAAATGACTCGCTACTTAACGTTGCTTCTTCTATAAAAAATAAAGCTATATATTCGAAAGGAGAATCTCCGATGACAGAGTAAACAATAAAAACTATTCTATAAAAAAACAGAATCTTTTATAGATTCTGTTTTTTAGTAATCAAAATTATTTTTATAACCACAACATGAACAAATAAATTCACTCCACTTCATGGTGTCTTTTTTCGGATTAAAGTCTAGCTTCGTTAATTTATTGCATTTCGGACACAAAAAACTTGGATAGACCTTAGTCTTTTTTCGTAACCTTTCGTTATAATCTTTTTTAAAACACAGTCTTTTACAAAACCTGTGATGCACAGTTTTTGGTTCAAACCTAGTTTTACAAACTGGACAGGTAACTTTCATAACATTAAGATTAAATAATGACTATGTATTCATATGCGAGAACTCATTCAAAATTCCTTTCTGTAAATACTTGAGAGCGTTTATATATTGATCTATATTCTCAAGGTCTACTTTAGTCCTTTTAACATCTTCATATTCTACAGTAGCCCTTATTAATACGTCAGCCTTTGACACACTTATAGGCTTTCCAGTTACTTCGTCCGTAGATTGTACTTTTTCTGCTGCGATTTTGCTTAATCTTAATTCTTTGGTTGCTAAAATCATATTATAATTTGCGAATTCTTGAGCCATGTGAGCTATGACTTCTCCAACCATTTCTCCAGAAGTTTGCCCACTTTTATATTCCTCAATAAAAGAATCAAACTTTCCTTGATAGGTTGGTTTTGCTATTTCATTTTCCATTCTTAATCACCTCCTTCTATGTTTTATTAATTATTTTATAACAATTCTCTATCAACCATTCTTAACGCTGCAATGTAACCTTCTTGTTTATCCTCGTTCCATTCACAAACAGAATTTTTATCAACTTTTATTTTTCTTTTTTTTTCGGATTCTATCATTTCTCTTAATTCAAATTTGAATTCACTTTGTTTTATGAATTTTTCCATTTTTTGACCTCCTTTCCAAGTTATTTATTGATGATTTAAAACATTTTTTCTTGTGGGGCTCCTTTGAATCTGAAATAAGTAAATCTTCTATCTCTTCCTATATCTCCACCTCTAGCCCTATCTATTTTGCCATTTATTGCCAATTCTCTAGCAGCTCTGTCAGCACCAGACCCTAAAAATCCCCAATCAGTTTCTTTTTTTATCAATTCATAAGACGGAACCCAGCCACCACATTGACGTAAGTAGTTTTTAACAATGGATGTTTGTGTCATGTTTTTATGTTATTTTTTTATAATTCGTTAATATAATATGGTTTACTTGAATACACTGACTTGTTTGTTATCTTTGGTTTTCTACATTTTCATGACTCGTTTGTTATTCTTGGTTTACTAAATTCAAGTGACTCGCTCCCATTCTCTGGTTTTCTTTTGAGTTTTGACTTAATTTATTGAGCTATCTCCGTTAATTTTTACAATATTTATTTTATCTATAAAGTAATCTTTTACTTCTTGAATGTGACTTATTACCATCAACTGATCAACGTTTTTTTGAACATCTTTTACAACGTCAATGAATTGTCTTGTAGATTCATTATCTAATGCTATTATGGATTCGTCAAGAATTCTAAATTTGCACTTTTGAAACGATGCTAATCCTTCGAATATTGCTGATGAGACTTTTACCTTCTCGCCGCCGCTGAAATTCTCATAAGACAGCTGTTCACCCTCAGGAGTTAATATATCTATATATAATCCTTCTTTCGTAGATTCTTCAGAGATTGAACGTGTTTGAGTGTCTAGGCGTACCCTGAAGTCCGATAACTTGCCCAAAATGGCGTTTATACGATCTTCTATGCGCGGGATAATGTAATCTATCACAATAGCTTTAATTCCATTGTTTCCAAGAGCTTCTTTAAGTAATTTCATTGATTCCAAAGTTTCTTGATCATCCTTTATTTTATTCTTCATAGACTTTAGTATCTCCTCATCTTTTTCTATTCTATCTATGTTATTTTTCGTTATGGCTATTTTTTGTTCGAGTTTTTGCCTATGAGAAATAAGTTTATTTTGTTCTTCATTAAGGTTTTCAAAATTTTCAAACTGATACTCTATTTTTGATTCATCTATTTTAAGTCCTAATGCTTCTATTTCTTCTTCTAATTTATTTCTCGTTGTTTTAACAATCTCAAGTTCTTTTTCTTTTACGGAAATATTTATTACAATATCAGTTGTTCCTTGTTCAGCTTCTTTCAACTTTTTCTCAGATTGTTCTATGAAATTTTCTAAACTAGATATTTTAGCATTATCAATTACGGGCTTTTCTCCAAGAAGAAGAACTTGTTTATTATATTCTTCCTTTTTCTCCAAATAAGTATTTTTTTCTTTCGCATTCCTATCAAGATCATTGCTAAGTTCAACTAGCTTTGAGTCTTTTTCCCTAACTATTATTGGACAAGGCTTATTTATTTCTGGACAAGTTTCAACATTCTTTTTCATCAAGGATATAATTTGTAAGTTTATTCTTTTCCCAATTTCTTCATAGTCCATGTCTACTGGAGCTAAATTTATCAATTCCATCATTTTTTCATTCCAAGCACTTATTTCGATAGTTATTTTCTTGAATCCTGATAATTCATTTTTTGCTTTTCCAATATCTGTTTTTATCTCATCGGTATTCATAGATGAAAATGATGATTTTTTCTTATTAAGATCTTCTATTTTTGTTATTAATTCTTGTTCTACATTATAAAGAATCACTAAATCATTATCTTTATCGGACTTTCGAGAAATGACAGAATCTATTTTTATCTTTTTCTTTGAGATTATTTCTATTTCCTTTGCCCCCTCTTCCTCTGTTTCTATGGTATCCTTGAGTTCTATTTCTAGCATAGACAACGAAGGTAAATTTTCTTTATCTCCTTTTAATTTGTTTGTCATGCCAGTTATTGCTACTTCATGACTCCCAGTCGCTATTTCCAGTTCTTTTACTTTGTCCTTAGCCTTTGCGTAATATTCATCGTAATTAGAAGCATTTATTATCTCTAAAATTATTTCTTTTCTTTTTGCTGCAGTTTGCTTTACAAAACTTTCCGAATTATCTTGTGGATAAACAACTGAATTAACAAATAATAAATAATTGCTATGAACAATTTGTTTCTCTATATATTCTTGAATATTTTTTATTCCAGAGGCTTCTACTGGAAGAAACTGCTTGCCAGTTACTTTTTTATAAGTAACTGACAAGTCATGTTTCCCAGTGCTTGTGATAGATCTAGTAATATTGTATTCGACATCTTCTTTATCTTTCAGCGTTACAATAACTTTGGCGTATTTTTTTCCTTTCTTTATTAAAGATCTGTTATCTGACCTTCCTCTCCCATACAAAACCCACACCAAAGCATCTACAATTGAACTTTTGCCTGCTCCACTCTTACCATCTAAAAGAAATTTCTGATCATCTGATAATACTATTTCTGTATTAGAATGGCTTAGGTAATTATTTATCTGTATTTTTTTTAGTATCATCTTTTTCTTCTTTTATGTTATCTTTTTTAAGTTGTTCTATTATAGGAACAATTTCTTCTGGACCAACCATAAACTCTTCTTGTTCAAGCTGTGAAAGTATTTCTTCTTTTTTCTTCGGATCAATAAATGAAATTTCTTCAAGACCATTTTTAAGTTTTTCTTTTGCTGTTTTCAGATCTTCTTCTTTAAGCGCCCAATCAATCGTAGGCATGTACGATCTAAAACTTACTAATACCTCTTTACTACAGTTTGGGCACATAATTTTTGCTACTGCTTTTATCATTTTTGGTTCTGGCATGATATTATTTGTTAAAATTAATTAAGACAATTCTCTGACAATTTTCTTAGTTTTTTCTTTTTCACTTTTTAACTTTTCAATATCGCTATCAACAGTCTTTTTGCAAAGATCATAAAGCGTATCACTATGTCTTCTTATTTTTTTGGTAGTATCATCGCTTATTTCTACCTTAGCACTCATAAAAACGCTAGTTGATGTAAATAGTTCAAGCTGAATAGTTCTACTATAAGATCTTGCAATTTCTATATTATCTTTATTCATTTTTTTGTCATTACGCATTAATTATTCAAGACAATCATCACTTTCATTTGGAAACTTTTCAAGATCTTCTCTAATTATTTCATTAGCCTTGTTTACTAAGTTCGATTCATTGAATTCTATAATAATTTTTTCTGTCATATCAGCAATTGTCGGAAATACTTTTACAACTGCTTTGTCATTAAGGTAATCTTGAGCTTTATCAGTTAAAGTTTTCACAATAACAGTTTTTAGTAATTTTTCTTGTTTACTTGTTAATGCTTTTAAGTTCTCTTTTTCCATGATTTTAATTTAATTTAATTAATTTGTTTTTTAATATTATAGTTCTTTCCGCTATTTTATTTGCCCTTTCTTCTGTCAGGCTTTTTCTCTCCGAAGTCTCTTTTTCTTGTAAAAAAGAGTTTATTTTTATCAAGTAAGTTTTTTTTGGTTTTCTTGGTTTATAGAACATTATTACAACGAAAGATTTTTCCGCAATTACATACAAACAATCAAACGGTTTTGGTTTCGTGAATCTTGTTTGGCTTCCTGCGAATATTGGACTATCGGAAATTTTATGATATAAACCATTTGTTGCGTCAATTAATCCCACTATCTGGTGTTCCTTAACGGCATCAAAGGGTAATGAACCGTTTTTACATATTTTTAATTCATAAGCCTCTGATTTATCAGGAGGATTCACTTTCAAATATTTGCCGAACAATGATTGCATTTCTTTTTCTTTCATTCTTTTTCAATTATTTTGTTATATTTCTTGAAATTTTCAATTGCGTTCATTGGTCTTAAATTCCTAAGTGCCCAACATTTCTGGAATCCCTTATCTTCTACATTTTTATAATTGAAACTACTGCTAGGAATTTTGTGATCAATATTCCAACAATTTTTTCTATTTCCCCAATTATCCCAGTTCATCCATGGTTCAAATTGTTTTTCAAGATGTTGTTTAAGTTCTTCTACTGTATATGGCAGAAAAGTAAAAGTGGATTTTCCTTCTTTAGAAGATAGTCGTCTTTTAAGATAACAATTTACTAAATTAGAAATTCTCTTTTTTAACTTGAAGTGAGCGTTATTATGAAGCCTGTTGGATTCATACGTCCTGGTTTTACTACGATTCATCTTCTTCCAAATTCTATCTCTTTCTCTTACTTTTTCAAGATTATTTTTGCGATATTTTGCAGTTCTTTTTCTACCTTTCTCAGGATTTTCTTTTTGATATTTTCTATTTTTTTCTTTTACTTTTTCTGAATTTATTTCTCGATATTCTTTTCCATAACATCTATCACACATTCCCTTTGCAAGATGTTTCTTTTTATTTGTTCCACAAACAATACATTTGTCATGTTCTTTTGGCCACTTACCAATCATATTTTCTAATTATTTTTATTAATCTCTTTTTTCTTTTTCGATTATCTTTATGAATCCTCTTTCTTCAAAAACTACTAAAATCCCAGTTAAAATTTCAGACATAGAAACTTGTCCTATACTTCTTCCTTCTTTTTCTGCAAATTCAATGGTTTTTATTAGAGAGTCAGCCATATCTAACGTTGCTTTAAAAAATTTTGTATTTTCTTGAAGTTTTAACGCTCTATTCTTTTCTATTTCTATTTTTTCTATTATCCCCTCCTTTTCATCCATTTCATTATATTTTTCTTTATCTGTTTCTTCTTTCGCTTTAACTATTTCTTTGATTATTTTACGCATTAACTTTGTATGTTCGTTGTCTTTATTCATGTTTTTTATGTTATTTAATTAATTCAAATTATTATTTATTATTCATTCTACTTATGAAATTTACAATATCTTGAATGGCATAATAATCTGGATTTACAATTTTACCAATACCGCTCGTTGCTTCAAAAAAAGTAACTATCGTCACAAAAGACAAAAAAGTAAGACCTAATACAAGAGGCATTGTTCTTTCAAAATTATCGTAAGAATCTGGATTTCCTTTTCTAAACTTTTCAATAACTTCTCTTTTCTTATAAACAAAGTTTATTAAGAATAGACATATCCCAAACCCGAAAAATGCTTGTGCTGCTTCTACATATTGCTGTTTAATCAAGATTTCCCAAAGTTGTGGTAATGACACGCCTAATTGGACTGCTAATTCTGTTAGACCTTTTTCAGTTAAGTTAACTAGTTGTTGTATTTGTTGTTCCATGTTTTTATGTTATTTAATTAATTCAAAAGCTGCTTTTAGTTTTGTTATTTCGACCTTTTTTTGTTTAGCATAAACTTCAAGTAATTGCAGAATATCGAATTCTAACATTCCTTCCTCGAAATGAACTTTTTTACGTTCACTAGGAAATTGTTCTAATAGAATGCAAGCATCAAATTTTTTCAATTTTTCCTTTAGTTCTCCAATTTTATTCTTTAATTTTGGGTCAGTGAGGACAACTTTTATAATGCTATTTTGTTTAATTATTTCTAAACTTTTATCATCTGGATTTTCGATTTTAATAATATCTCTTCCTGGTAAAATTATTTGTTTTATTTTCAGAGTATCCTCGTTTATTTTCCAAATATATTTATCAATTTCTCCGACTTCGTTAGTAAAAATTGATCCAGTTACAATTACATTCCCATCCACTTGAGGTAAGTGGATGTGTCCGCCTACGACCAAATTATATTTCTTTCTTAGTATCTCTTTATCTAAAACTATTTCGTCAAACATATCAGCCAAAGCTCCAGTTCCTGTTTTTGATCCAGACATAGCATAATGGTGGAAAAGTATTTTCCCTTCTGGGAGCATTTTCATTATCCTTTTTTTACCGTCTTTGTTGTTCTTTGCTTTAAGTTCTGGTTTACTTAAATTTGGACAAAAAACCAAATCATCGAAAACTTCTATTTTGTTCGTAATAATATTCCATTTAGGGCAATCAAAATATTGATTCTTTATTTCTTTCAAAAAGTCTAAAGAAGTTCTTCCGTCTGCTGATTTTTCATGATTCCCAGAAATTATATATACTTCTTTTTTTTCGAATTTTTCAATAAAGTTCACAAGTTTTTTGTTCACTTCAGCACTATTATTAAGACCATTGAGAAGATCTCCCATAAAGACTATTTTTTTACAATCCTTAAAACTCTTTACTATAAAATTAAGTATTTCTTTTTCTTCTTCTTTTCTACCATTTTCTATATAGTCAGAATAAGATAAATTTGGTTTGAAATGTAAATCGCTTATAATCCCAATCATAATTTTATTTATAATTTAATCTCTTCGGAGGCAAGTTTTGTTTATTTGTATCTTGCCTCAAAACGAAAATGAAAGAAGATAAATCCAAAATTTCCGTCTCAACGTACTATTTTCTTTCAGGCAATGTTTTTAAAGCATCTACAATCTTTGAAAGATTTTGATCTATAAATGCTAATCCCGTGCTCGTTATAACTTTATTCTTAACATCTTCACCATCAGTTGCCCCAAGTTTGCTAGTAGCTAGTTCTGTAATTTGGACTACTAAGCTTTTCTTTTCGCTCTCAGTTAAAAATGGTGCTTCTTGATCCTCTGCCTTCGTCTCTTCTGGCTCTTCTGGCTCTTCTTGCCCGTTAATTATCTTTTCAGCCTCTTCCGCTGAAACTTGAGATCCTTGCTGTTCCAACCATTCTTCATTCATAACTTTTGCATTTCCGAAAACTTTAATATCTTTGAAATCATTACCTTTTTTTGAGGGTATAGCTTCAACAAATTTAATTTTAACTCTTACGCCAAATTTGAAGAGTTTCATTACATCAGTAATATTCTTTCTTGCCCAGCATTTCTGAATGTTTCCGTCATCTTCGTGTATCTCATACAAGAAATTTTGACCATATTTTGTATTAATTGGTTCTGACTTACCAACGTAAGTTCCACAAATTTCTTGACCTACTTCGTCCCAATTAATTATTTCGCCTCTTACTTCAGGCAAATCATCGTAATTATATTTTTCCATTTTTTTTTAAGTTAATGTTTTAATTAAATTTTTCGACTTTTTATTGAAATTTAGTTATTTTAACTTGATTTTCTGTCAATTATATCGATTTTGTCTGAAGGAGTTTCTACCCAAGTATAATTACACCTTTGACAAGTTCTTCTTATCATATCATGATATTCATCGTATTCAGTTCTAACATATTCGTTGTTGCACTTTGGACACATACTATTTTCATTGTATTTTTCCATGTTTTTATTGTTAATTAATTAAAGTCTTTTTTATATTCTTTCTTAGCAGACGCAATGCTAACTCCAAGAGTATTCGCTAACATAGCATATACTATTTCAGTATTTATATCATTCAGTTGCTTATCCGTTTCTATGTCTTCTTGCTCTACCTGACTAATTATTTCTTCAACAATCCATTCTGCGAAAGTATTTTTGTCAATGCAATTTAATCGCTTAGAAATAAAATCCTTTTTCACCGTTGTTTCTATTATTACTTTTACATACTTTTTCATGCACTTATATTTATTAATTACTCGTACTACCATTATACACCTAAACTAAAAACTTGTCAAGGGGTAAATAATAACTATTCATAAGAGTTTATAACATCTTTAAAAATAGTTCCTTGTTTTTGCTTGGTAACCATTTCCTTGCCGTCTATCAGTTTATCAATAATTCCTTGTTTTTCTTTAAGAATTTTTAACATTTTTTGATCAATAGTCTTTAGCGCAATCATTTGATAAATAGAAATAGAGTCTGCTTTTTGTCCTATCCGATCACAGCGACTATAACCTTGACGCATATTTTCAGGGGTCCAATCCAAATCCAAAAAAATAACATTAGAAGCGGCAGTAAGAGTTATTCCCATAGAAGCAGAATTTATTCCACCTAAAAAAACTTTGATTTTAGAATTTGATTGAAATTCGTCAATAGCGTTTTTCCTTTCAATGTCTGATGTGGAACCAACAATCATTACAGCTTCTTTTTTGAAATGTTTTTTAAATATATTTAAAGGAGCATTAAAAGAACTAAATACTATAACCTTTTCTCCACTACTAAGAATATCTTGAATAAGTTCTTTAGTTGCTTCAATCTTTCCCTCAGACGTTAATTGACGTAATTCATTTAATTTAACCAAAGTCTCAGCAAGAAGAGATTTTTGAATTTCTGCCCTAGTTTTATTTTTAGTTTCTTTTAAATATGACCTAAGCGAATTCTCCAGTAATTGATATTTTCCTTGAACACCATTTTCTAACTGGATGGGAATATCTATAAATTTTTTCTCAGGAAGATCTTTCAAAACATCTTCTTTTCTTTTTCTGATAATATGTTCGTCTATACGTTCTTTTAATTCTGGTATATTAGAAGAACCGCTAACGTCCAGTCCCCATCTAGATTGGTATGCAGCGCAATAACGCCTAGCAAATCCATAATAATCATTCCATGTATTTTGATCTAAAACATTTAACGAAGTATAAAGTTCTATTGTTCTATTAAGGATTGGAGAACCGCTTAAAAGAATTACTGATTCTATTCTTTGTGAAATTTTCTTTAAAACTTTAGAACGAATACTATTCGGATTTTTAATGTATGTCGATTCGTCTACCACCAAACAATCAAATTTAACGCTTGTTAAAAAAACAAAAAACTTTTTAAGTATGTCATAATTCAAAATAATTATATCGTGATCGTTATATTCCTTTAATCCTAATTCGCTTTTACTATTTATCACCAAGGCTTTCAATTTTGTCCACTTGGAAACTTCGTCTGCCCAAGAATATTTCATGCTTGCTGGAACTACTATTAATGTTTTTTCTTTTTTAGTGTGAGCAACATAAGCTAATGAAACGAAAGTTTTGCCAAGACCCATGTCCAAGGAAACTAAACCTCTACCATTATTATTAAGAAGCCATGCAACTGTTGCCTTTTGAAATCCATATAAAGTTCCTTTAATATTGTTAATCTGGACATTACTATTCATGGACTTTTTCAACTCTTTACCTTTCATTATTTGTATTTCTTTTTGTTTTTTTTCCAAATCAAAAAGTTCAATATCTTCTTGCATGTTAGCGCAAACTTCAATTTCAGAATATTCATCAATCAATAAATACATTATATGCAAATCATTAAATCGCCACTTTTTCTCAACAAACTTTAATGAATTCATTCCTTTAATGCTTTTAATATGTCGACAAAAAGCTATAATTTCTTCATTATAGTCAAAGTCAAAAACATAATCGAATTTTGATACTGGATCTTTTCTAATTTGCATTTTAAGTTTAAGTTTAATATTTATTTTTTATTGTTA
>CBDUWI010000016.1:0-11014 GCA_965370885.1 uncultured bacterium
GTATTTTATCAAATTATGAATGGTTTTGAAATGCGTCTGTTATTTGACGCTTACGTTCTTTTTTCTTCCTAGTAGTTTCTCTCAAGTATGGTACCTCCAGTATTAATATAAATATTATAATAGCATTTATAACAACATGTCATCAACTTTTCGAAAAAATCGTATTAAATATTAAAATATAGCCTTATTGTTTGATTTATGTAGGGAAAAGGAGACAAATATGTCATAAAATGGAAAGGGGAAAATAATGTCTAAACAAATAGATCCTTATCAATTGTACTCTGATATGTTAAAAGATTTTTTCACAAGCAGAGGATACACTGAAGAATATGCTGAAGTAATTTCTTTATCAGTTCAAGACATCCAAGAAAAATTACTCAAACTTGAAGATGTCAAAATTATAGAAGAATTAAAAAATGTAATTGACAATTTAAGATTCTTACCTAAAAAAGTTAACAGATTATAATGAGGAAGTGATGTAATGGAAAGAATTGCTAATTACAACAATAAAATCTTAAGGTGGGCAAGAATATATTCGAGAACAACAGAAGAAGAATTGTTTAATAGGTTTAAAAACCATAACTATTTAGACTGGGAAGAAAAGACAAAACTACCAACTTATAAACAATTAGAAAAACTGATTGCAATATACAAATTGCCATTAGCAGTATTGTTTTTCCCAGAACCACCAAACATAAAGGGTATTGATGTTTCATTTAGAACTTTGCCTAAACATATAAGGGATTCACTTACAAAGGATACTATTGATATAATAAATACTGCAAGATATTATCAAATAAATCTAAGTGAAATGTTTGTTGCATCACAGTCAAAAAAAGAGAATATTCTCAATTTTAATGTTGACAACAAAAATATTTATAAAATGGTAGATAATTTGAATTTGATATTTAATACTCCATATGAGTTTTCACTTAAAAAGAGGTCTTCAAAACAGTTATTCGATTATTGGAGAGATATCTTCTTTGAATATGGAATTTATGTCTTTAAAGATTCTTTTAAAGATAAGACTATTTCAGGCTTTTGTCTATTTGATGAACATTATCCTGTAATATATATTAATAACAAAATGTCTTTTACTAGACAACTTTTCACACTTTTTCATGAACTTTATCATTTGTTATCAAGTATTGGTGGTATAGATTTCTTAAATGATGATTTTATTAGTGATCTACAGATTGAAGAAGATAAGATGATTGAATATAAATGTAATAGCTTTGCTGCAGAATTCTTAGTTCCTACAAAAAGCTTTATTTCTATAGTAGGCCAAGAAGAAATTACTCAAATTCTAATTTCTAATCTAAGTAGTAAATATCGTGTTAGTAGAGAAGTAGTGCTACGAAAATTACTTGACCTAAATAAAATAGAGTTCAACTATTATATGGAATACAAAAACAAATATAATGAAGATTATTTCAGAAATAGTTCTTTAGATGTGACTAAATCAGGTGGAAACTATTTTAATACACAGATTAGTTATAGAGGTTCAAAATATATTGAACTTGCTTTTGAAAATTATTATAGTGAAAGATGTTCTCTTTCAAAACTATCCGAATACATGAACATGAAAATACCTCATCTTAAAAAAATTGCAAATATAAAGGGGTGGGGCGAACTATGATTTATGTCTTAGACACAAATATCTATTCAGCAATGTTAAATAATTTCCCTTTCAAAGTTACTCAAGAATTTTGGTTGCCTTTAGAAGATTTTATAGAAAATAAACAAGTAATTTCAGTTTCAGAAGTATATAAAGAGCTCTCTGTAAAATTTGAAAGTGACAACAATAAATGGAGGTGGGTAAATGATAGGAAATCTCACTTTTTAATCCCAACCGACAAACAATGTAAAATATTATTAAAAATATTTTCTGTAAAGAAATTTCAAGAAAACATCAAAGAAAAAAATATGAGGAAGGGTAATCCAGAAGCCGATCCATTTATAGTTGCCTTAGCTAAAGATACAAATTCAACAATAGTTACAAAAGAAAAATTCGCTCCTAATTCTTCTAAGGTTCCAAACATGTGCAATCATTTTGGAGTTGATTATATTTCATATGATGACTTTTTAGTGATTCTCAGAAACCACTATAATAAAATTAGAGAATAAAAATTATTCTCTTTTTTTATTTGAATGCAAAATGGTGTTGGAGTCCTAAAGTGCAAAACAAAAGCAATGATTTTCAATCGTTTATTGCACGAGAATTGAGAGACAATACTATTCCTCTTGTTAGTCATCTTTAATATCATCAAAGAAAATGCCTGTACTCAAATCCATAAAATTACTCAATCTTAGCTTTGGACTAAAATCTTTGCCATATTCATGATCTATGGTCTGATAATCGAATTTGAAACTAATATTATATAGTTTCCCTGTTTTTGTCTTCCTAAAAAGATTATTAGTTTTAAAAAATTCAAGAATTATTTTATGCTCTAAAAATATTCTTCCATTCAAGTAAAAACAAATAACTCCTGTTTTTCTTTTCCTGTCAATGTTACTAACATTGGTTTCGTGCTCAAATAATGTATGCTTACATGAACCGACTACGCCTTCAGCAACCGCTTTATTACAGATGTCAATTGCAAATTGATAACTATTTTCGTCAAAAAATAACATCCATTTTCCGCAGTTTTCTATTGTGTCCTCGTTTCTACGATAGTAAACCCAATATAAGTTTTCATGTGTAATCCCTAAAACAGTTAAATCCATTTTATCGCTGATTTCATAATAGATTGTTACCTGCTCAAAGTTCAAATACATATCATATGATTTCCCTAAATACTTAGAAAATAATTCTGTTGAAATATTGAAATAAAAACTATTGTCACGATCTTTGATATGATATCCAGAACCAGTATTAACCCACTTCTCTCCTCTGTCTTTCAATCCATTTAAAATTATTTTTTTCACATAATTCCTCTCCTTCACTTAACATCATTGTACCATAAGAAAATAAACAGGAAAACGAATTCTTCATTGTATCAACGGTGTTGGAGACCGAAAATGCATATCTACTCAACCAATTCATAATAATTTACTTCATGCTTTATCATCTCTACCATTTCCTTTACTTTTTCAAACACAATTTCAATATCCTTATTGTATCAAAAAGTAACTGCTGAGTTGAGTGTTTGCTTCCTTGCATCTAAATCTGAGTCAGATACATGAAAAGTAGCATTTCTACATCTTCTTAATACATCATATAATTTCCTTAATTGCATATTCTTTGAATCAAAAACTCGTACAACAATAATATTAACCGTCTTATCAAGCTCTGGTATGGTATTAATCATATCAATCCCTATGTGTTCTAGAGCTTCGATCACAGAATATAACAGTCCGAAGTATAAGAACTGATACATTCCCTTACGAGTAAAAAAGGCGTTATATCTCTCATGGTTTATCTTTTCGAAAAAATCAAGTGGAATAGCAATACTATCATAATCAGTCTTAAGTATTTCAACCGATGAAAACTGCTCAATTATTGATAAATCATTCATTTAAATCCCCCCTATATATCCCATTTCTTTCTCCTCTCTTGTATATAAAAAGACTATGATATCTTAATTTTATCATAGTCTCTTTTTTATTGTCCGTTTTTAGTGTAACACTCTAAATGACTTCAATATTGTTCTAGCGGTGTTGGAGACCTAAAATGCAGTTTTTAGTTAAGTATCCATTTAACTAAACGAAATATTTGCATAAACTAAAAATCATATATTTGATTACCATATTCCATGAAGATCGCGAACAATACATAGAAATAAGATGCAAATATTATCATCATAACTAATGAATATTTAAGTTTCATTTTTTCAAAGATTTCTGATTTAGAAATAACTATAGTGATTATCAATATAATTATAAGAATAGGGATAAACAAAGTAAGGTATATAATCAGATACCACCTATGAGAGAAATTCATTGGGAAAAATCCCGAATATCGATAAAACCATAGATTAAACAAAACAACTAAGCAGTATAAATAAAGTGCTTTTGTGTTTCTATTGAACTTTAGGTATATACAAAAAAATATCATCATTATAACTGATACAATCAGTAATACATTAAACAACATATTTTCACCCCACTTTCATTCATCCCAATAATAATTAGCAATTTTAAACAAAATAAACACATATGTAATTACAAATGAATATAATACAATAATCTTGGTAAGGATAGCTATTAAGTATACAATATCACTCTTTTCAAATCTAATAAAATCTTTTATCTCAAATCTCTTCGATGTGTTTTCTAAATTATTGGACATTTGTTTTCGGATATAAAGTAACAAAAGAACAGCTAATACAAATCCAATACTATCCATTAATAAGTAAAATATGATTTTTTCACCTTGTGAGTTTAAAAATAGAAAACTATATAAAGTTATGAACCATAAAGTAAATGATGAATATATTACTAAAATGGTCTTTTCATATAATAAAGCAAATCTATTATCTCTAAAAATGAATTTTACCATAAAGTAAAATATGATTAGTCCAATTAATACAAACGACAACTGTTTATATATATCTACGTAAGTGCGATAATTTATACCGTTACTTTCAAAATTCATGAATACGTGAAATAGTTGACACATTAACAAATACGTTAAAGTCAGTGTTACTATAAAATTATCTTTTATTCTTTTTAATACCATATCCACCCTCCTATACTCAACAACTTGGAATTACAGTTTCTTTAACAATGATTGAAATCTCTAGAAGTCGCCAATTACCCGCTAAATCTACTAATAGAACTTCTGCAGTATAATCTGTATCTGGAACATTATAATTTACATCGTCTCCTGTTTCCGAAATAATAATTTCTGTGTCGATAGTATAATCATCGCCAGCTATGACCCGAGTAGCCCAATCAATATCTGTATACACATCTTCATATATACTGTATGTCGTTAAATGCAATATTGGAGCAAAATAATCTAAATAATTTTCTGCATGTATTATTATAGATGGAATTGGATCTCCACCAGCATCTCCAATTGTACCGTCCTCATACAAAGATATTAAGTCATTTCCTTCCACATTTATACCTGTACAATTACTATTATAATTAATAAAGTAATCATTACATGCTAAATTGCTTTTATCCCAAATGAATCTTTCATATGGAGTGTGATCTAAATAATCTTCGACACTATTTCCCCAGACAAGATAAGGATACACATCTCTAATTCTATGTGATTCACCGCTTCCACTATCACTTTGGCTAACTCCAAAATTAAATGTCCCTACTCTTAAAGAACTATCATCTAGAACAAAATCCTCGTTATTGTCTTCATAGATTATTGCTTCGGCACTTCCATAAGTTAATTCTTCTGTTTGAAGAAACTGATATTGGAAATTTTTTTTGTATTTTTTTCTAGGATTATCATTTTCTTCTAATAACAAATTATGAAAATAAGAATTATAACAGTCCCAGTCGAAGAAGTTACACCCATCCGTAAAACTGTTTCCTAAAATATCAACGATTGATGACTCCGAAACTAATGGTCCATCATTGTATAGTCGGTTATATAAATCATTTCTCCCGTAATGTGTAAGTTGAGATATTTTATAAGGTGATTCACTCTCATCAGTATCGGTAATAATCATTTTTTGATAGCCTAAATAATCAATTATAAGAGTATACTCTACCTGAGGAGCATTCCCACTACCATCAGGATTATATATAAGAATAGTCGTTTCCAGATGAGGATAGTAATCTAACAACCCATATGCCACATCATATTTAACTACTCCAGTATAAACCTTTACATTGGAAATTGTATAATACTCTGCCTTTTTATAATATAGACCGTAATATGTGTTATTCTCATTATAATCCTCAAAATAACCAACATCAACTATTTCATATTCATAACCTGTCAATGGATTTATTAGTCTATCATCTTCATATTTTTCTTTTTGAATAAGTTCTTTAAAGAATTCTTTGTATTCTTTTATCAAGTCTTTACTATCAATATAGTTTACAATATTTTGAAATGAACTATCAGAATTATTATATATATCAATATAATAATCTAGAGAATCAAGGTTCTTATAATCTTTATCAGTTTTAGTTTTTTTATACTCCTTAATTTTACTTTTCAGAGCATCATTTTTGTTCGCTTCATACAATGAACTGTAAAAAACTTTCTTATCAATAGTAACTCCATCCAATTCAATCTTCTCGTTCCCATCATTAATGGTGTCTACTACAAGAATTCCCTGTGATTCATAGAAATCTCTCATATACAGTTTATCGAAAATTTCATACATCTTCTGTATATCATCTTTTGCTTGTACTTCTTCATTTGTTGATAATGATATAAACAATACAAATGTTATAATCATACTAGATATAAATTTTTTCATTTTATCATCCCTTCTATTTTATTTATATTAAACTCAATTCCAGCTTTTTCACATTTTTCCATTAGTAAAGCTAAAAAACTAGTTATTACTGCACTGGAAAAACTGGAGTTAGTGTCTTCTCTATAATTATGAAATTCATTATTAATAATATTTAACTCAAAAACGTTTCTATCTACTAAGAAATCAGCATCAGTAGCATTTCCATCGGACAATGTAATAACTGATAAAACGTTACTATATCTAGCTGGAAACAACGCTTTATCTTCATCACCATAAGCTGCGATTATAATAATACCATTCTCAATTGCTGTATTTATTGCATTTTCTATATCACTATAATCAGTTAATGTACCCATTGAAAGATTAATTAGATCTGCATTATTTTCCCTTGCATAATCAATTGCTGAACTGATATATTCTGGTTTAATGAATCCATAGTTGTCATATGCTTTTATAATTATAAACTCTGCATTTGGAATTAAACCTTTATCCTCAGAATTATTAGAGACACAATACATTAGACATACTACCCAGCTACCATGACTATGTGTATCTAATACATTATCACTTTCATCAACTACATTATAATAATTGAATTGTTCTGATGCGTAATAGTCAAGTAAATCTTGAGTTACACCTGTATCAATTATCGCAACCTTGATATTATCTCCGGTTAATCCTTCATCTAATAATTTTTGTATGTTTGCTTTCCCAGTAATAATGGGTTCGGCATTATTGGGATAAATCAAAATAATCACTATTGCAGAAATTATGAAGATAACAATAATAAATATTATAGTTTTAAAATGCTTATTAATCTTATCCACTTTTGTCACCATCCACATGACTTTTAAATTTCAATTCATTAAGAATTCTTTTGAAGTGTTCTTGATTATTAAACTTATAATCATTTAGTTCAGCATATGAATATTCATTACTATTGTTTAATATAAAACTCATATCCAAATCCACTTCAAACCTCTTGACTTTTTCGATACAAGCATTATAAATTGAAACATAATATTGTGATTGTTTCATTACTTGATTGAAAAGTAGTGAAAGTTTAAATAGGTGTTTCTTCAGTTCACACATTGTTTTATCAACTTTATCTAGTTTTCCATATGTATAATATGAACTTACCATACATTCACCACCACATATAAATCGTGCAAAACAATAATCACATTTGCTTCTTTCTGTCAAAATCTTCCAAAACGCATCTCTTTTATCTGTATCAATTCCTTTTTTATAATCTCCAACAATAAATTCATCAATATCTATTGCACCTGGACAAGCATATATTTTTCCGTCAGGTGCAAGCGAAAATCGCCCTATTCCTGCATCACATCTTGCTGATACACTTTGTCCTAATATTGTTCTTAAGATGAACTTGCCAAAATAATCATCTCCATTGAGTAATGCAGCTATATATTCAAGATTTCCTTTTCTTGTTTCTGAAACTAAGAATTCGTATAGTTTTGTATATGCTTTTTTTATCTCTTCAATGTTATCTTCATTTATCCCAATCTTTCCATCCACACTTCTAACTGGTTTAATACTTATGGTTGGAAAATATTGAATTAAGTGTTTAACGGTTTTTACTAAATCTATATTCTTATCAGTTAGTGTAACTGCTACTCCCATAAGGGATCGGTCCTTAATGTTCTTGATATTCTTGATTACTTTTCTGTACACTCCATTTCCCAAGTAATCTTTCCGATAATAATCATTATAATATTTATCCCCATCGAGGCTGACGCCAAACAGTATTCCTGAATCTCTTAATCCTTTTACTGTTTGTTTATTAAGAAGTGTTCCATTTGTTACTATCATTGGTAGGACTTCTTTTCTTATTTCGTTACTTTTTTCTTTACAATATTCTCCTATTTGAAACAATAGCTCCTTATTAAGCAATGGTTCTCCACTTCCTGTAGGATCTACTATGTATTTACCTGCATTTGGAAATTCATCAATTATCATATCAATAAAATTTTTTGATTCATTAAATGTAAGATTTTTGTTATCTCTTTCTTTTCTAAAACAATATGTACATAAAAGATTACATTTTGAAGATGTATGAAGACTAATATAAATTGTTTTAAATAAGTCTTTATCGTATTTATTTGGTGTTTCTATGTTTTCATTCATTTGATTACCATTTAATAATGAATTGAGATATTCTTCGTCTTTATATTCATCTGCGCTCATTGCAAAAACATTCCCGTTAATTTTACTCACTAGTATATAAAAATCTTTAAAGTCTAATACTTCTATATTATTCATAGTCGAACCTTTCAAATAAAAAAAGACATAGAAATATACCTATATCTGATATATCCCCTTGAAATTAATTTCTTGTTTAGAACAATAGTTAACCTCATAAATATTATAAGATGTTCAGTCATTTATGTCAATTAATTACACAAAACAAAAAAAGTAGTTTATAATATAAAATAACAAAAACAGACAAATAGAAGAATTAAAATAAAGAAAGAAAAAATAAATAGACAAGTAAATCTAGCTCCTTTGCTTAATCCGAAAGTTAATGATGAGTCGAATCTATTCTACTAAATGAGCAAATGAATACTGAATTATTTATTTGAATTTCAAAGGAATTAGGACATATATGTCCTAATAAAGTAATCTAGAATAGATAAAGAGAATTGAAGAATGCAAAAAACTATATTAAAAATTCATACTTATTCAGGTATATATTATCTGACAATTGTAATTAAGTTAGATAGCTAGTACTTGTTACTATATTTATTTAAGATAAGAGTAGCCAAAGGCAACTAGATAGAGTTATTAATTATGACTATACGACAAACTCAATAAGCTGTCGTCTAACAGAACCGTAAAAGCATTTTTATAAAATAAAAATCAAACGACACACATAAAGAAGAACAAAACAAAAAAGAGAAAAAACAAAAAAGGAAGAGACGAGCGAAAGCTCGTCTCTTTTGTTTGGTCCAAAGCTGAAAAAATAATAAAGAAGCCAGGTTTTAAGGCTTCTTTTGTTTTAGGAATTAAGAGAGATGACTGCGGTTAAACACTAACCTTACAGGGTCCAAATCCTTCCTCATAAGAGCTTTGAAGAAAGCTTCCATAAAGAATCACCTCCCTTAGTTTACGGCTATATCATAAATGATATGCCAATAATATTTTATCATAATTCAATTTAACATTCAATTTATTAATCACAAGCAAAGTTAGATGATGTCAAAGACAAACCTTGAAGTAGAAGAGGAACATATCATACAATAGGAAAACATCAATGTATATTCCTCTTGAACAAATCTTACCAAAAGAAAAAAACAGTAAATGCAACGAATTCGCAATTGTAAAGTTGTATCCAACGCAAAAAAAAGAAGTCAGTAAAATGACTTCTAAATTTTTAAAACGGTGTTGGAGATCTAAAATGCATCCAATTATATACTTGAAGTGTTAGATGTTTTAACAAACTCGTATATAAATTCTGCAATATTTCTACTGCTTTTTTGTAAGTCATTCCAATTGATGTTCGATTCATAAAAGTCCCTACTTAATTTTACTTTGTAATAATTATTCAACGAGCCAGTTTCAGAAACAAAAGATTTCCTAATGTTAACCCCTATTACATCAAGTTCATTGTCTATAAATTTAGCTAATTTTACAGAACAGTAATCATCCGATTTAAGCTTCCAATTACTAAATTTATCTTTATATTCATCATCGTGAATTGAAACAAAAAAATCTTTTAGGAAAACTGAAGGTAAAGTATTCTCAATTTCTAAGCACTCCAAATTATAATATTTATCTCCCAAAAGTTCTCTATATTTGATATGTTTACTAGGTTTGTTATCATTATCTGAAATTACAATAAACTTATTTGTTAATGAGAGTGCATTAAATTTCACACTTAAATTTTCTGTATCATCAAATGCCCAATTACTCAGATTTGAACCAGAGTATGAAACAAAATCATAATCAATACCCCTTATAAACTTTGGCAATTTCTTGTATTCCATATATATATTTAATAACTTCTCAAGAATCAAACTATCAGTAATTCCTTCCACCCAAACTGTACATTGAGCCAATGCCAAAGATGAAGATTTGACTCCTATATCATCAAGTAAATATGACAAATTGTGGTTCATTTTCTCGAGTAGAATATTGTCATTATCATAAGCAACTCTAAATAGAGATACATTTTCACCCCTTAGAACAAGATCTAGAAAATGATTTGAGTGTGAAGTAAGAAAAAAAGTCATCTTAGAAAACTCTTCACATTTACTTAGCGAGTTAATAAGCTGTGTTTGCATACTTGGGTGCATGTATAATTCTGGTTCTTCAATGAAAACATATTGAAAACTATACCTTCTTAGAAATAGTGGAAATGTAATTATTATTACTTGTTGGAGACCATCTCCAATCATAGATATCTCTCTCTCAACAGAATTACCAATCTGGATATAAATCTTCTTCTCATCATCGTTTGGTATTATTGTAACATTTTCAAAAATGAAATTCTTACTCAAAAATTCTTCATACTCATTTACTATATTTCTATCTTTTTCAAATCCCAATAATTTTTGTTTAAACAATCTGTAGAAATCAAGACCTGTTATTATGTT
>CBDUWI010000017.1:0-10827 GCA_965370885.1 uncultured bacterium
TTAGAACCTGACATATATAATCCAAGATCATTTTCAGTAATATCTTTAGGGTAAACATTTGCTACTATTTCACCATCATACATTACGATAATACGATCTGAAATGCTCATTACTTCGTCTAATTCAAGAGATACTAGAAGAACAGCTTTTTTTGCGTCTCTTACACTAATTAATTGTTTATGAATATATTCAATAGCACCAACATCTAACCCTCTTGTAGGTTGAACAGCAATCATTAAATCAGGGTTTCGATCAAATTCTCTAGCAACAATTGCTTTTTGTTGATTTCCACCACTCATTGATCTAGCAGATGTTTTTTCTCCTCTACCACTACGGATATCAAAGCGTTCAATTAAATCTTTAGTATGATTGCTTATGGCATCGAAATTTAGGAATCCATATTTTTGGAATTCAGAATCAAAATAAGATTGTAAAATCATATTTTCCCCTAAGCTATAATCTAAAACAAGACCATATTTATGTCTATCCTCAGGGATATGTCCAATTCCAGTTAAGGTTCTATTTCTAATACTTTTATGAGATATATCTTGATTATTAATAAAAAAAGAACCTGTGTTGTTTGAGTCTAATCCAGTTATAGCTTCAATAAGTTGAGTTTGACCATTTCCTTCAATCCCAGCAACACAAAGTATTTCACCAGATTTCACTTCAAATGATACATTTTTCAACACGGCTTTACCATGTTTATTAGTCATATTTAGATTGTCAACTTTTAAAATTGTTTCGCCAAGTTTTTGGACATCTTTTTTAACATCAAATAACACTTTACGTCCAACCATCATTTCAGCCATTTCTACAATTGTTGTCTTAGCAACATCAACTGTACCGATGTATTTTCCTTTTCGTAAAACTGAGCAACGATCAGCTACAGCTTTAATTTCCTTTAATTTATGTGTAATCAATATTATTGATTTACCTTCTTTAGTTAGTTGTTTCATAATTTTCATTAATACTTTAATTTCTTGAGGGGTTAAAACGGCAGTAGGTTCATCGAAAATCATTATTTCGGCATCTCTGTATAGCATTTTTAAGATTTCAACTCTTTGTTGCATACCAACAGAAATATCTGAAATTAAGGCATTTGGATCAAGATTAAAATTATATTTATTACTTAATTCTTTAATTCGCTCAATAGCATAATACATTTTAAGAAAGCCTTTTTTAGTATCTTCTCTTCCTAAAATAATATTTTCAGCAACTGTAAAATTGTGGACAAGCTTGAAATGTTGATGAACCATCCCAACAAGCATATCATTTGCATCATTTGGGCTTTTAATACTTACTTCTTCTCCCCTTACTTTAATAATTCCACTTGTTGGTCGATATAAACCAAATAAAATGGACATCAAAGTAGATTTTCCAGCTCCGTTTTCTCCAAGTAAAGCATGTATCTCTCCTTTTTTTAGCTGAAGAGTAACATTATCATTCGCTCTTATACCCGGAAAATCTTTAGTAATGTTAAGCATTTCAATAATGTATTCCATTTTCATCACCTCTTTAAAATTATATCAAAGTATAAAATAAAAAGGAAGTAAATTTCTTTCTTCCCTTTTATTTTAGTTTATTTTTTAAAATTAACTTTCGTCAGACACATCAACTTTTGCATATTTAGCAGCAACTTCTAATAAAGTTTGCGTATCATCACCATCAACTACGATTGTACCAGCAACTAATTTTGCATAAATTGAATCATAATCAGCTTGATCAAATGTAGTAAATATTGAAGTGGCCATTGGTAAACCAACACCGTCATTATGAACATCAAATATTAAAGCAACTCCAGCAACACCAGTACCACCATAAATCTTAACTAAAGTGTCGTATACTGAAATAGCTAATTCTTTTTTAGCAGAAGTAATAACTGTATCAGAAGCACTTGATTGATCGACATCAACACCGATTACTAATCCTTCTTCTTGAGAAGCGGCAGACATAACTGAAAATCCAGCACCACCTGCAGCAGCAAAGATAACTTCAGTTCCACCAGCATACCATGCAACTGCTGTTGATTGAACTTCAGTAGCTTCCCAGAATACATTAGAATACCAGTATTTAATGTGAACTGCATCATCTGCTAATCCTAAATCTTGAGCAGCTTGATCAGCACCTTGTATAAATCCGTAACCGAATCTAACAACAGCAGGAACAGCCATACCACCAATAAATCCAAGATCAGTGAATCCGTCAGATACTGCAGCGTATCCAGCTAAGAATCCTGATTCATGTTCAGTATAAAAGATTGGATGTACATTTTCTTCAACAGTAAAATCTACATCTCCCTCACCATATGTAGCCATAGTATCCCAGTCAATAACGTTGTGTGGAGAACCATCTAAGATAACAAAGTTTACTTCTGGGTAGTCTGCTTGAACTGCCCATATAGCATTTTCGAATAAGAATCCTGGGCACACAACAGTTCTAGCCCCATTATCGATTGCTAATTCAATTGCATCAACATAATCATCAGTTGTTTTTGCAACAGGTTGATAATATTTATAAGTGTATTGATGCTCAATTGCGAACAATACTAAACCTTCCCATGCTCCTTGATTGAAAGATCCATCATCAATTGTACCACCATCTGTAACTAATGCTAATTCATAAGATGTTGCACCTTCATTTGGATCAGGTAATCCTGATTCTTCAGTTGTTTCATCACAAGCACTTAATCCAAGCGCTAAAAACAATACAGAGATAATTAATAATAATTTTTTCATTTTTTCCTCCTATTTTTTTTCTTTTTATTATATACATTATATTCAATTTATTGCTTGATGTAAAGGATTTTCATGTAATTTTTAAAAATAATATGAATTATCGCTCATATGCTAAATCATTAAAAAAGCAGACAAAAGTCTACTTTTAAGTTTGCGTGTCAATTAATACTGGAATAATAATTGGTCTTCTTTTTGTTTCGCGATAAAGAAATTTACTTATATCGCTCTTAATAGCATCTTTATAAACTCGCCAGTCTATATATTTATTATTAAATATTTTTTTTGAGACATCATAAAATATTGTTTCTACGTCTTTTATGAGTTCTTTATTTTCTTTCATATAAATAAATCCTCGAGATACAATTTCCGGAGCTGTTACTATTTCTTTATTTCTTGCATCTATATTCGCTATAATCAATAAAACGCCGTCTTGAGCCAAAAGTTCTCTATCTCTTAATACGACAGAACTTAAGTCGCCCTCCAAGATTCCGTCAACTAAAATATCTTCAACAGCAATTTTTTCTTTGTTTTTAGTTACAATACCTGCTTCTATTTCGAGGATATCTCCATTATCCATCAAGAAGACGTCATTCGGATTATAACCCATTTGCATACTTATTTGCTTCATCGCGTAGTGATGACGATATTCGCCAATAACTGGTACGATATATTTTGGATTTAAGATATTAACTAATAGCTTGATGTCTTCACTACAAGCATGAGCAGGTGGTAAAATAGCTTTATTGATTTTAATTATATTAGTGTCAAATCTATATAATACATCTAAAGTCCTCGCAGCTATTTTTTCTGTTCCAGGGATTGGTGGTGTCATTAAAATTATTGTATCTTCATGATCAATATGAATCAATCTATCTAATTTTTTAACCATTCTTTGAAGCATATAGAAAGGTTCATGACGTTCTCCTGTTACAAGAATCACGCAGTCTTTTAACTCGTTCTTATTTTTTTCATCGATGAATTTTAAGCTTATTAATCTGTCTTGAGGTATTTTTAAGTAGTTTAATTTAACAGCTATATCAACTGTTCTTTGTGTTTTTCTCCCAATGATCGCAATATTACGTTCATATTTCATTGCGATGTCAATTATCTTTTGAATTCGCACTAAATCAGTTGAATATAGCGAAACAATTATTCGACTATCTGCTTGGTAAAAAGCTTGATTTAAGGCGTAATCTAAACTTTCAGTATTATGAGTTACCCCAACTCTTTCAGCACCTAATGATTCAACTAGTAAGGCAAGAATCTTCTTTTCAGCTATTTGTGATATTTTCTTTATATCGGTTTTATAAATACCTGTTACATTTTGATCAAAATTGAAATCAGGAGCGTAAACTATCACTCCGTCTTCAGTAGAAATTGCAATACCTAAAGTATCTGGTATTGAATGCGTTACACGATAAAAATCAATTGAGACATTAGCAAATTTTAATGTTTTTTCTGATGAGACAACATTAAAAGTAAAATCATCAAATATGATGTTTTGTTCATTTAGTGTGTCTTTCAAGAGTGCTAATGTAAAGTTTGAACCATAAACGGGAACATTTATTGTTTTTAATAATTTAGGAACGGCTCCAATGTGGTCTTCATGACCGTGACTTAAAAATATTCCAACGATGCGTTCTTTATTTTCTTCTAAATATCCAAAGTCAGGAATTATTGAATCTACGCCAAATAATTCTATTGTTGGATATTTTAATCCGGCATCTAAAATAAATATTTTTTGATCAACATCAACGCAGTACATATTTTTACCATCTTCACCTTGTCCACCGAGGGCAAATATTTTTATTTTGCTCATAGCGCACCTCCTTATTCGTGAATAGTACCAATCTTTGTAATTATAGCATAATAATAAATTAGTAACAAATGTCTGGTTAAATGAATTTTTTTTCAATACCAAGAAGTATATTTTTATAGGACTTTGTGATATATTTATTACAAAGGAGTGATATTATGATAAATTATCCTAATAAAAAGAATACATTTGAACGAAAAACTACTAATCACTCCAATCGTGGTATGTCTTTTGAAAATGTAATTAATGAATCTAATGAATATTATTTAATACACGATATAGCCGTAATCTATAAAAAACCAATTCCTGTGCAAATCGTTAAAGTTGATTATCCTTCAAGAAGTACGGCAGTCATTAAAGAAGCGTATTATAAAATTCCATCTACTACTGATTATAACGGTATCTATAAAGGGAAATATATTGATTTTGAAGCTAAAGAGACAGCAAATAAAACTAGTTTTCCTCTCTCAAATATTCATGTTCATCAAATTGAACATTTAGAAAAAGTAAGTAAGCACGGCGGAATTAGCTTTTTACTTATTTATTTTAAAGTTTTATCAGAGATATATTTAATTGAGGCTAAGTATATTGTAGATTACTACAAACGGAGCAAGGAAGGTAGAAAATCAATTAAATATGAAGAAATTAAAGAAAAAGGTTATTTGATTAAAGAGGGTTATAGTCCAAGAATAGACTATTTAAAAGTAATTGATAAATTGATTGAAAAGATATGATGATAATTAAAAAACTGACTCTGTTATGACACAGAATCAGTTTTTATTTTACTATTAATTATTTTATAGTGCTACCTGGGCTAATTATTTTATCAGTGAATTTTGCTGTTGAGAAAATACGGCAATTTCTAGTAATAATCGTATCTTTAGGAATTATAACTTTGCTACCAACAACATTAATTCCACTAGCTAAAAGATCTGGATTATCTTCGTTAGGAGTATAATCATTTCCGGAACCGATAATGACATTTTCTAGTATTTTACAATTTTTATCTATGATTGCTTTTTCAATATAAGCTCCAGGCATAATTTCTGTATCATTTAAAATAACACTATCAATTACTGTAGCTGTTGGATGGACAATTACTCCTGGGCTTAAAACACTTCTTTTTACATTCCCTGCGACAATGCTACCATTAGAAATAAGCGCTTGGCAAATAGTAGCTTTACTACCTACTTTTACACTCGGTCTCTCTTCACTTTTTGTATGAATCTTCCAATTTTGATCATACATATCTAATTGAATTTTATCGACAGTTGTCGTTAATTCAATACTAGCATCGAGATATGCATCGTATGTTCCAACATCTTTCCAATATTCCTTAAAAACATAAGTATAAAGATCTGTTGTTTTTAATAAATGAGGGATAATATGTTTACCAAAATCAAGATTTGGATCTTTTACAGTAGCTAATGTTTCTAATAAAACATCGGTATTAAAAACATAAATACCCATTGAAGCTAAATTACTATCAGCATCTTTAGGTTTTTCGGAAAACTTCGTTATTTTATTGTTTTTATCAGATGTAAGAATCCCAAAATGATGGGTATCTTTCCAAGGAACTGGTTGGACTGCAATTGTTAGAGTCGCTTTGTTTTCTTCATGGAAAGCAATCATCTTGCGATAATCCATTTTATAAACATGATCCCCAGATAAAATTAAAACATATTTAGGGTTTTTTCTTTTAATATATTCAATGTTCTGTAATACAGCATCAGCAGTTCCCGCATACCATTCTTTATATGGTTGCAGTAAAGCTATGCTGGCATCTCTTCTTGTTAGATCCCATTCTTTACCCATTCCGATATGTTCATTTAATGAAAATGGTAAGTACTGCGTTAAAATTGCAATATTATAAATCCCCGAATTAGTACAATTACTTAAAGTGAAATCAACTATTCGATATTTACCAGCAAAAGGAACTGCTGGTTTAACTCTTTTTTCTGATAAAATATCAAGTCTACTTCCTCGGCCACCAGCAAGTATCAAGGCTAATACTTCCATATTTTATTCCCCCTTAAGTTTCTTATAAAGAGTTAAATATTTTTTAGCAGATTGTTCCCAACTAAAATCTTCAGCCATAACTCTTTTCACTAATAATTTCCAAGTAGTTTTATTATTGAAAGCAATTAATGCAACATTAATACTACTAGCTAAATCTTTCGAATCAAAGTTTTCAAAACCAAATCCTGTTCCTTCTTTCGTGAATTTATTATAAGGTTTTATACTATCTCTTAATCCACCAGTTTTTCTGACAATTGGTAAAGTCCCATATTTCAAACTAATTAATTGTGCTAAACCACATGGTTCAAATCGAGACGGCATTAAAAACATATCACTACCGGCATATATCTTTCTCGCTAAATCTTCACTATAGCCGATATGCACACCGACATTTTTTGGATATTTAGTTTGTAAATTTTTATAATATTCCTCAATTTCACCATCGCCACTACCTAAAAGCACAAATTGAATAAGATTTTTAGTTAAGTAACCTTCAAGAATTTCTTTAATTAAATCAAAACCTTTTGCTTCTGTTAATCTGGTAACCATACTTATTATTGGTGCTTTACTTTTTTGTAATTTGAAATAATCTCTTAAACTTTCTTTATTGTCTTTTTTTCCTTTTAAGTAATTTGCTATTCCGTAGTTAAAATCAATTTTTTCATCTATTTCGGGATTAAAATTTTCATAATCAATCCCATTGATAATTCCAAATAAACAGTTGCTTCTTTGTTTTAATATATCACTCATTCCAAAACCAAAATAATCATAAAGGATTTCTTTAGCATATGTTTCGCTAACTGTAGTTATATAATCTGCGCTATTTATTCCGCTTTTTAAAAAGTTTATCATATCTTTATATTCAAGTTCGTTTCCATAATCAACATCAAGATAATCAATTAAATCTTTTGAAAAGATGCCTTGATAGGCAATGTTATGAATTGTAAAGATCGTTTTAATAGCTTTGTATTTATCAAGTTTTTTATATTTTGTATTTAATAAATAAGGTATTAATCCTGAAGGCCAGTCATTTGCTTGGATAATATCTGGATAATAATCTAATGCTTCAAGCATTTTTAAAACAGCATTATTAAAGAATCCATATCTTTCACCATCATCATAGTGCCCATATAATGTATCACGATAACCAAAGTAATATTCATTATCGATAAAATAATAAATTACTCCATCTTGTACAATTGATTCAACACCACAATACTCTTTTTTCTTTCCTACTTGTACTTTATATTTACAAATAGGAACCATTAAATCATTAAACTTGTCTTTAGTCTCACCATGTTTAGGTAAAACAACTCTAGCATCTATTCCAATCTTAATTAATGCTTTTGGTAATGCTCCTAATACGTCTGCTAAACCACCCGTTTTAGAAAATGGTGCTGCTTCACTTCCGACAAATAGAACTTGCATAATATAACCTCCTTTGATTTACTTTTTATTATACCTTATTTGCAGTTGATATTAAAGAATTTATATACATAAAAAAGACACAAATTAATGTGTCTTTTTAGAAATAACTAACTAAACGCTCTTTAATAATTAGTCCCACTGCGATACATAAGGTAATAGAAATAGCCATGTAAGGCAAGTTATAGAAAACAAAAGAATAGATAAATGCTCCTTCTGGTCCAGCGAATGAAGCAAAGAATATTACACCGCTTATTCCATGCATTATATATCTTAAGAACCCACCTAGTAAAATACCTTTAACGAATGCTCTATTGTTTGTAAATGCTTTTTCTTTAAATATCCCCGCAAATCCAATTACTGTAAATGCGAAAATATAATCAAAGAAAATAGATCCCCAGTGAATAATAAATCCACCAAGTGCAAAATTAATTATACCAAAAATAAATCCAGCAATTAATCCATCTTTTAACCCATATTTAAATGCTATTAAGAAAATTGGTAACATTCCTAAACTTGCACTTCCGCCTTGCGGCATATGTAGAAAAGGTATAAAAGTAGATATTGCTTCTAATACTCCTGCAACTGCAACTAATATTGCAATTTCAGTAATTCTTCTTGTATCTTTCATAAATCCTCCTATAAAAAAGTTTGTCCATAAAACCTAGGACAAACTTTTATTTAAAGATAAATTTACTTTAAATATTATCCTACGCTGGCATTATCCAGATCAGGTATGGTCTATTCTAGTTTCAAGAATACTCTCAGCCTAGTTCTCTAAGCTCCCTGACTTTACGGTATAAACATTATACTACATTTACTGTTTTTATCCAAGTAAACTACTCAAAAATATTAAGATTATTTTAAAAAGGAAAATTGATAAGGGATATGATAATATACAGCAATCCACTAAAGACAATACTTAAAAGTGCAGTGATAATCATTGAGATATTTAACCATAAGTCTTGTTTATTTGCCTCATACTTGAAAGAAATCAGTTTTACTAAATATATTAAAATTATTCCAATATTGTAGATAACAAGGGGAATAAGTAGGTACATTAAAAATTGTGGGATGTTTTCTTTTAGTAGGTATATAGTAATTATCATGATTATGTTAACTAAAATTGTATCAAGAGTTATCGCAAAGAGGATAATATCTTTTTTATTATATTTTTCAAATAGATAATTCATACTTCCACCACTTTTCTTGAGACTAGTAATATATTAATTATTAATCATAGAAATAATCTTTAATTCACTGTACAATCACTTAAAGCCATTATTATTAAAAGTACCCATAAAATTCCAAAAGATATTGGAGACAAAACAAGTGATGTTAAACTTCGCCAAATACCATCATTATTTTTTGTTTTGTTTTGATACTTATATTATACTTTAATATTCTAAATAATAGTTTGAAAATGAAATGATATGCAAAAAAGGCCAAAAGGCCTCTTATTCAGTAATTATTTCTAAGATAATTGATTTTTTAGCAACTTTTTCTTTTACAACTGTAAAAGCATTTAATACTTCTTCCTTTATTTTTTTGATATCGTCTAAGTTATTGTATAAAAGAGCTATAGTATCTCCCTTTTCTACTTTATCTCCAACTTTTTTCTTTAAAACAATTCCAACATCAGGATCGATTAAATCGTCTTTTGTTTCTCGTCCTGCGCCTAGTTTCATTGCTCCTAAACCGATTGCGAGTGCATCAATTGCTTTTACATAACCTGATTCTTGTGTTTTTATTTCAACAATCTCTTTTACTTGAATAAAATTATCTAAATCGCCTAATATTCCACCTTGATATTTTATAAACTGTAGTTGTTTATCATATGCTTCACCATTATTCATTTTTTCAATTACCAATTTTTTAGCTTCTTTTAATGTCTTAGTAATTTCAGCGCTATAAACCATATAACTACCAATTTCAATACACAATTCAGTTAAATCTTCAGGTCCTTTGCCATTTAAAGTGTGTATTGCTTCTAATACTTCTAGTTTATTTCCAATCGTAAATCCTAATGGTTGCGACATATCAGTTATAAACGCAACAACTTTTTTATTGAATGAAGCACCGATATTAACCATTATATGTGATAATTCTCTATCATCTTCAATTGTTTTCATAAAAGCACCTTCACCAATTTTCACATCAAGAACTCTTATATCACTACCACTGGCTAGTTTTTTAGACATAATACTAGATGCAATTAAGGGAACACTTGGTACTGTAGCTGTTACATCTCTTAATGAATACAATAATTTATCAGCGGGTGTTAAATTAGCTGTTTGTCCTGCTACTGCTAATCCTATTTCATTAACTTGTTTAATGAAATCTTCTATTTCAATATCAATTGATAAACCTTCAATACTTTCAAGTTTATCCAAAGTTCCACCAGTATGGCCTAAACCTCTACCGCTAAGTTTTGCAACTTTTGCTCCGGCACTAGCTACTAAAGGACCTAGTACTAATGTTGTTTTATCACCAACACCACCAGTTGAATGTTTATCTACTTTTATACCTTTAATAACACTAAGATCAATAACTTCACCACTGTTTAACATTGCTTGAGTTAATGCACTACTTTCTTCATTATTCATACCTTTAAAAAATATCGCCATCAAAAGACTACTCATTTGGTAGTCAGGAATTTTTTTATTTACGTAATTTTCAATAATATAACTGATTTCTTCTCTCGTTAATTGGAATCCGTCTCGTTTCTTCTCAATTAAATCTACCATTCTCATTTGCGCCAACTCCTTTTAATCATTATAACATGTATATAATAAGTTTATACATAGATTATATAGTAAATAATCTTCA
>CBDUWI010000018.1:0-10741 GCA_965370885.1 uncultured bacterium
CCTTAGCATCCTTTCCCGCTTTCTTAGCTTTGTTAATTTCTTCAGAAACTTTATCTGTTCCTTTTTCAATAAGTGGCATCAGTTTATTATAGATTTCTAATGTTTTATCGCCATCGTCTCTATTTTCTAACCACTCTGTGAATAGACTTCCTACTTCTTTAGTTACTGAATCTTTATTTCCGATAAAGATATTTTGCAATCTATCGCGTAAAGCTTCATTAGCATGTCTCATACCAAATCCGAATTCCGCATTATCTTCAAATAAACTATTTGCCCATGCAGGACCGCGTCCATTATCCAACATTGTATAAGGTGTAGCTGGGAAACTAGCTCCATAAATTGAAGAACACCCAGTGGCGTTAGCAATTTGCATTCTTTCACCAAATAGCTGTGTAACTAATTTCACATATGGTGTTTCTCCACAACCAGCGCAAGCGCCACTAAATTCAAATAACGGTTTTGCGAATTGTGAATTTTTAGCATTATTTTTCCCTACTAATTTATCTTTATAAGTAACTTGATTAAACAAGTATTCAGCATTTTGAACTTCACCTTTTTCGATTTCTTTATGAATAGGGCTAAGTTTTAAAGACTTAGTTTTAGATGGACAAACTTCAATACATACTCCACAACCCGTACAATCTAATGTCGAGATTTGGATTCTGTAATGTAATCCTTCTAATCCTTTACCTTGTGGTTTTTTAGTTTTTAGACCTTCTGGTGCATTTTTTAATTCTTCATCAGTTAATAAGAATGGTCTAATAACAGCATGAGGACAAGCAAATGAACATTGATTACATTGAATACAGTTTTCATCTAACCATTGAGGAACATAATTAGCTATTCCGCGTTTTTCATATGCTGTTCCACCATTTTCCATTGTTCCATCTTCATAACCAGTAAAAGCACTTACAGGCAAATCATACCCTTTGATAGCATTTACAGGATCTGCGATGTTAGCAACGAAGTAAGGTCTTGTCGGATCAACAACAACTTTTTCATCTACTAATTTAGCCCATTCTGGATTAACTTTAATTTCAATAAGTCCTTTTTTACCAGCGTCAATAGCTAAATTGTTTTTCTCAACTACATCTTGACCTTTACGACCATATGCTTTTTTAGCATATTTTTTCATTAGTATAGTTGCTTTTTCGTATGGCATGATTTGTTCATTTAACGCGAAAAATGCGCTTTGCATAATTGTATTAATCATTCCGCCAAGGCCAACTTCTTCAGCAAGCTTAACAGCATTCATAATATATAATTTAGCATTTCGTTCAGCTAATATTCTTTTAACTTTATTTGGTAATAAATCTTCAATTTCTTTTTCAGAAACAATAGTATTCAATAAGAATGTCCCATTTTTTCTTAAACCAGCAATCATGTCATACTTTGTCAAATATGAATCTTTAGAACATGACACAAAGTGAGGAGTATTAACTAAATATGTTGAACGTATTGGAACAGCTCCAAAACGTAAATGCATACGTGTAACTCCACCAGATTTTTTCGAATCATATGATGAATAAGCTTGGCCATATAAATCAGTGTTTTCACCAATTATTTTAATTGTATTTTTAGATGCTCCTACTGTACCATCGCTACCAAAACCAAAGAATAATAATTCTGTAGTTCCAACAGGTTGTGTATCTATTTCCACGTTAGGTAATGAAGTATTATTAACATCATCAACTATTCCGATAGTAAAACGATCTTTTTGCTTATTAGCCATATTGTCAAATACTGCAACAATTTGTCCAGGAGTAGTATCTTTACTTGATAAACCATAACGGCCACCTAAGATTACAGGTGCATCTTTTTTAGCATAATATAGAGATTTAACATCCAAGTATAAAGGTTCACCAATTGAACCAGATTCTTTTGTTCTTTCTAATACAGTAATTCTTTTAACTGTTTTAGGCATTGTGCTTAAGAAGAATTTAGTACTAAATGGACGATATAAATGGACAGTTAATAATCCAACTTTACGTCCTTGAGCTATTAAATAATCAACAGTTTCTTCAATAGCTTCAGTAACGCTTCCCATTGCAATAATTATATCAGTTGCATCTTCAGCTCCATAATATACAAAGGGTGCATAATTACGACCAGTAATTTTCGAAATTTCTTTCAAATAATCAGCCACAATATCTGGAACTTTTTCATAATATTTATCTGAAATTTCACGGGTTTGCATGTAAACATCGTCATTTTGAGCAGATCCGCGAGTAACAGGGTTTGTCGAATTTAAAGCTCTTTTTCTAAATGCTTTTACAGCATCTCTATCTAATAATTTATCAAGGTCTTCATAATCCATTACTTCAATTTTATTTACTTCATGAGAAGTTCTAAATCCATCAAAGAAATGTAAGAAAGGAAGACTAGATTTAATTGCTGATAGATGTGCAACAGCACCTAAATCCATAACTTCTTGAACGGAACCACTTGATAAAATAGCAAAACCTGATTGCCTTACAGCCATAACATCTTGATGATCCCCAAAAATTGATAAAGCTTGAACAGCGATACTTCTAGCTGCTACATGAATAACACCAGGCAATAATTCCCCAGCTATTTTATACATATTTGGCAATTTTAATAATAATCCTTGTGATGCAGTATAAGTTGTAGTTAATGCACCAGCTTGTAATGAACCATGCACTGTTCCTGCAGCACCACCTTCAGATTGCATTTCAATTACTCTAACTGGCATTCCAAATAAGTTTTTCTTTCCTTGTGATGCCCATAAATCTGTGTACTCAGCCATCGGTGAAGATGGCGTGATTGGATAAATTCCCGCTACTTCAGTGAAAGCATACGCAGCGTAAGCTGCAGCTTGATTTCCATCCATAGATTGGAATACTTTTTTTGTCGCCATGGCAACTACCTCCATTTTAAATATCTATTTTTTTATACTGTAATCATACATCATAAATTATAAAACAATTTTTAATTTTTTTCAACCTAAAACGACTTAATTTCTAATTAAAGAAAACACTTTCATCAAACTATTTTTCAATAAAAAAGTTGGTTTTATAATCCAACTTATTTAATACTATTAAGAAATCTTTCAGCTTTATCTAAATATAGATTTGCGACAAACATAAAATCAACACCTAAATCGACGCTTAAACCAATAAATTCTTTGTATAATGCAACATTATGCCATTGTAATGTTTGAAAAGTTCTAAAGAAATATAAACAATTAAATTCTTCTATTGATGGTTCTTTTCCTAAATATATTGGCAATAATGCTAGAGCGTGTTCAAAATTATTATTTCCAAAACATGCAATATCATAAAACGGATCATTATTTCCTGTGAATTCCCAGTCCATTAATTTAAGTTCTGAGTCCGTAACTACAAAATTTGAGATTTGTGTGTCCCCATGAGTTAATACAAGTTTAGAATTATCCATATATTTATCTTTATAAGACAAAAATCTTTGTTTTAATTCATTATATCTATCAGAATGGACATGATTGTATTCTAATGTATAATCTTCATATTCTTTCAGCCTTTTTAATGGATTATAATCATATTTTGAATTTAAGTTAGATTGGTGTATTTTATGAAGAACATTTGCAGCTTCTTTTAAATAATCTAAAGGATTAAGCTCATGAAGTGGTTGTCCTTCTATATATTCGGCAATTTTATATCCCGAATCTATATCTAAATATATTGTATTATTATTTAAATTTAAATCTTCAATTAATTCAATATGATATTTTTCAATTTCACGATCAACAAATTTCTCAGCATTTTTTCCCGGAATTCTAAATGTGTAAAATTTTGACTTCACTTTTATAACGTATGTATAATTACTCATTCCACCCATCAATCTTTGTTCGACACTTATTTCTTCTTCTTTTACATTAAATACTTCAATACACACTTCTTTGATAATTTGTTCGTTTGACATTTTTATTCCTCCTAAAATTCAATTATTTTCGTTGGTACATCTTGTGAGGCAACAATTATATTATAATCTGATGAATTTAATCCATAATCTTTAAATACTTCTTCATATGTAGTTAATGCAATATTTGGCATATTACATTCTCTTGAAGGATGAGCCAAAATAATTTGTTTTGTGTTTTCCCCAATTAATTTAGTCATATTATAAGCAGAATCATTATTTGACATATGACCTTTGACTGAATCAATTCTTTGTTTTAAGTAAAATGGTCTTTCCGAAGTGAAAAGCATTGTTATATCGTAATTCGATTCAAATACATAAATGTCAGCGTTTGAAAAAACTTCAATATCTTTTGCTGGTAAATAACCGATATCGGTTATATAGACAATTTTCTTGTTTTCAGCATAAATTATAAATCCAACAGCATCACTTGCATCATGAGAAATACTTATTGGTAATATTTCGATATCATTTAAAACTACTTTTTCTTCAGGAACAATAAATGAAAGTTGATTATCGGCAAGATTTTCTTTAACTTTATAAAATAAAGACTCGTAAGTGCTTTTTGTTATAAAACATGTTGATTTGGTTTTTCTAAGCAACACATCTAACCCTTTAACATGATCAGTGTGTTCATGAGTGATAAGAACACCATTCAAATTAACGAGAGATAGATTTTGATTGGCCAATCTTAAATTAATTTGTTTATGAGTTATCCCACAATCAATTAAGATTTTAGTGTTATTCGATTCAAAATAAGTAGCATTTCCACCACTTCCACTCGCTAAAACAGTTAGTTTCATTTAATCACTCCAATACTTAAAATATTATACAACATTTACAATAAAATTCAATAGAATTACTGTATGATGACTACTTTATTTTGTAAGTTATCCATTTTCACAATTCTTTCATAACTTATTATTGTTTTTATTATGCATTAATGATATTATAAAAACTGCATAAATAATAAGGAGTGAGATTATGAATAGAAGTATTTTAATTAAGGGCTCAATAATTATGGGAATATTTTTAGTAATTATTGGAGCTGCAATAGGTTGCAGTATGATTAAAAAAGATGTTTTAGTACCACAAATTTCTAATGGGGATGACGTGTATTTTACTTCATCTGATTATGATATTACGAATCAAGAATTATGGGAATCTTTGAGAAATTTTAGTGGTCTTGATTATTTATTAGATTACGTTAATGAAATAATTTTGGCTGATTATATAGCTGCGATTACTCAAGAAGAAATAGATGATGAAATTCAACTTGTCCTTTATCAAACTGATAATGAAGAAAGAATTGCTATAATTCAAGCTGATGAAGAATTAAATCAAGAGTATTTAGACAATTTCAATCAAAATCTAGTTATTTTAGGATTTGATCCTGAGAATCCAGATGATTTAAGATCATTTGTCGAGTTAAGTATTGCAAAACAAAAATTAGCAGCACAGTTTATTTTAGATGCTGCTCCTTTAAGTACTTACGAAATTGATTCTGATGATATCAAAAACTTTTATGAATCATCAACAAAAAATGATGCATGTGTTTTAGAAGTTAGATTTAATAGTGCATCTGAAGCTGAAGCAGTGTTTGATTACTTTGACATTGTACCTAATTATAGTTTAGGATTTGGATCATATTTTGGTGAAACTGATATAACTGAAGTTTCAACAGATTTATTTGATGAAACAAATACAACACAATTAACTGATGATGAAGTTTTTGATATGTATATTGATTTTTACAACTATCTAAATCCATATAAGGAAGAGATTAGAACAGAACCTTATGTAACAATAGAAGAGTTTTGTGGAGAATATAGTGATATTTCTACATATAATTATGAAGATATGACTAAAGATAAAATACAAGGTGATCCTAATATTGATTATGCAGGATACTTATTTAATATTTTGGATTTAACTAACGAATTTGTAATTCCATATTCTTACTATCCAGTAACTATGGGTGACTTCTCAATCTTATCATATAAAATTAGTGAAGAACCAATTAAAGATTATGAAGATGTTACTGCCCATGAAATTAACGAACTTAGAGAAGAATTATTTGAATTAATAATTAATGAGGAAGTAATTAATATTGCATTAAGTGAAATATATGAAGACCGTGGTTTTGAAATTTTCGATCCGAACTTAAATTTATTATATGAATTTGAACACGGTGTTTCTTTTGATAATTTAGGAAGTGACACATTAGTTGCTAAATTTGATGGAATTGATATAACAGCAGATGATTTATTCACATACATGGAATTAAGATTAGGTGCATTCTATACTATTGAAATTTCTAAAATTAGAGCTTTAATTAATAGTGATGCATATGACGATGTGTATGGAGAAGAACGTGATTATTTCGATAATAATTCAGATGAAATGAAAGAACATCGTGATGAATTACGTGGTATGAAAACTAATTTTAGTAACAGTATTTATGCAACTTATGGATTTAGCCCTGAATTATACACTTGGGAAGAATTTTTATTCTTAGCATTTAGCGCTGATTCTGAAAGTGCAGTTATTGAACAATTGTTTATTGTAGGTACTTTGCAACCAACTGTAATTTATGAGACTTTAAGCTATGATAGTGTTGGTGCATATTTAACTGAACAAGTTGAAAACTATTTTAGTTTAAATGTTGAACACATATTAATGTTCTTAGATTTTGATGGTGATTTTTTACCGGATGATTTTGATGAATTAATAACTAATATGAATGTTGAAGAATTAGCTGAATATAATTTGCTTAAAAATGATTTTGAAAATTTAATTAAAGATAAATTGGAAGAAGAATTAACTTTTGCTCAAATCGTTGATGAATTCCGCGATGGTTTGATTAATGACGTTGATAATGAATATGCAATATTTAAACAATACGGATTTAGAATAATTACTGAAGTTCTATCTACAGAAGGAAGTTTAAATTATATCAATTCTCAGAATCTAGATGAAAGCTTTAAAACTTCTCTAAAAAGAATTTACGATACTTTTGTTAGACCGGATTTCCTTGAAACTGACGAATACTATGATGACCGTTTAACTGTATCAGACTTTGGTATTCATTTAATTAAAGCTACTCCAGGAACTGATTTCATTCAACCAACTGCTTACTTTGAAGATGATGAAGCATTTAGCGAAGGTTCAGCGAATGATAGTATGGTTCCAAATGAATCACAAGTAGAATTATATAATGAAATTAAATATGCTGAGTTCAAAGGGGCATATACAGGATTATTATTACCTACTTCAGTTTATGACGCATTAGAAATTTATTATTACTCAGTATTTAATGCTTACTTTTCACAAACAGGCTTCACTGTAGTTATAACTGAATATATCTTAGGGAATTCACCATATTATTATATGGGTGACAACTCAGATAAATTGGATTATATAGGAGATTTATTAGAAGCATTTTATCAAATAAACTTCCCAGAAGGTTTTATTCCAGCCGAATAAAAAAAAGCCCTAAAATTTTAGGGCTTTTTTATAGCTTTGATTTATAATATTTTTCACGATCAAGAACAGCAATCGGTGCAGAAAATTCACCACTACCTATATCTTTAAATGCTTCGGATAATGCAGCCATTTTTGAATCAATATTATCAATGAAGTGAAGAATTAATGCTTCGGGAATATTCGGTTTTTTGGGTGAACCGTGATTACCATAATAGTGATGTGATAATATCATATGTTGTAATAAGAGAGTTTCTTCTTTTCCCTTGTGTCCAAGTTTTAAAGCTGTTAATTCTAATGCTTTTACACCCATAGTTATATGGCCTAGTAGTTTTCCTTCTTTTGTATATTCAGGACCTGCATAATTTGAAAGCTCTCTAACTTTACATATATCATGTAAGAATACGCCAGCAATTAATAAATCTTCATTTAAAATCGGATAAACCTTTATAAACCCATCAATTAACTTTAACATTGTCGAAGTATGATAACTAAGGCCACTTATGTATGCATGATGTAACTTTGTAGCAGCAGGATATAAGTAAAATTCATCTTTTCTTGCTTCATATAAATAGAAAACTATTTCCTTAATTGTTGGGTTAACAATTTTATTTAAGTAACTTTCAATAACTCCTTTAATTTCTTCTATTGGAACAGGAGCGTACTCATAAAATTTAGACATTAATAACTGTCTAGTTTCAATATCAATATCTTTAGTATCAATGCTTTCATATGAGTTTACTGAATATCTAATACCTTCTTTAAATTCAAAGGGTGAAACATCAAAATAGTAAATTATCTTTATATTTAATTTTTCATCGTCGCTAATTGATAAAGTTAATCTTTCTCCATCTTCAGCAGTTACACCTAATGTGTAATTTGCATTAGCCGTTTCATTAATCGAATCAACTATTGCAAAAAAAGTTTTATTTTCCACAAAATCACCTATTTCCTTTTCAATATGTATGTTGAAATATCATCAACATCTAATTTATTTAATATCTTTCTTGAACGTGTTTCACCATCAAAAATTAAAGTATAGCGCTCATCAAATTCAAAAGATTCTGGTTTGAAACTATTTTTAAAGATAACAATTATTTCATCTTCTTCATTTTGAAGCTTGTAGGTAAGCGTTCCTTCTTCATTAAATTTAACACAGACATTATCTCTAATCTTTGAAGGAGATGTTAATCTAAATAAATCGTATTTTTTTCTAATTCTTAATAACTCTTTTATATATTCAATATCAGAGTAGTTTTCATCAACTAAATCCCAATTGATTTGATTAATACTATCTTTTGACTTAAAAGAGTTTTCAACCCCTTTTTTAGTACGATAGAACTCTTGTCCAGCGTGAATAAAAGGGACACCTTGTGATAAAACGATTATTGATGTAGCCAATCTTTGTCGTTTTTTTATTTCCGATGGTTTAGCATCTAGCAAAGCTGCCTTAGCTTTATCAAAAAACGTATTATTATCGTGACACTCAACATAATTGATCGATTGTGAGGAATATCTAAATAGAAACTTATTTAATGTGCTCCCTTGAACAATGTTTTTAACGTCATTAATTCGAGCTTTTGAGCCAAGAGCGTACCCTTTTTGTTTTATATCAAATGTTGCACCTTTTATTATTTCTCTTGTTTTATCATTAAAATGCCCAATATTGAAAAGCAAATGTGGATTATACATATGAGCTGTTTTTTCAAAACCAAGTATAGTTTTCATTTTCCAGCCTTCACCATAAACAATTATATCGCTTCTAAATCTATCGAGTTTTTGTCTTAATGTGTTCATTGTTCTAATATCAATTAAGCCCATTAAATCAAATCTAAACCCATCTATTTTATATTCTTTTGCCCAATACATTACTGAGTCGATAATAAATTTCCTAATCATTCTTCTTTCAGTAGCTAAATCTGAGTCACACCCACTCGAATTTGTTAAGTGTCCAGATTCATTAAAACGGTAAGCATAACCCGGAATTATTTTCTCAAAAGGGAATTTAGCAATATTATATACATGATTATAAACAACATCCATAACAACTCGAATATTATTTTTATGTAAATTATCGATTAATTCACGAAGCTCATTTATCCCTTTATAAGGATCGTTTGGATCAGTACTAAACCAACCTTCAGGAACATTATATTGTTCTGGGTTATATCCCCAGTTGTATAATTTATCTGGTTTTAGTTCATCTACTCCACCAAAATCAAAAATTGGTAAAAGTTGAACATGAGTTATTCCTAATATATTTAAATAATCAATCCCGGCTGGATTTCCATCCTTTGTTAATAAGTTTTCTTCCGTGAAGCTTTTATATTTTCCTGGATAAGTAGCATTAATCGATTTACTAATAGTAAAATCTCTTACATGCGCTTCATAAATTACAGCATCATTCATTATCCCGCTAAATTTTGGTCTTGAGCTATTCATTTTATATAATTTAGAAGTATCTATTACATAACTATATTTAGCATTAGCACTACTACTATTCCCATATGGATCGATAAAAGTTTGTTCTTTCCCATTAACATAAGATATATAACGGTATCTATAACCCTCAAAATTACCTTTAAGTCTTAAATACCAAACACCTTGGTTGTCATATTCCATTTTTATTATATCAACTTTATCTTCTTTATCTGTCAATTCAAGTTTTAAATATTTAGCAGTTGGCGTCCAAACTTTAAATTTAGTACGATCACTTCTAAAACTAGATCCTAAGTCAGATTGCTCGTAATAATAAATATCATCAAACAATTCTGTTCTAACAATTTTTCCTGTATAAAGCTCGCTAGTTGTCTTTAAATCATCATATATAGAATACATTTTATTCAATAAAATATACCCATCAAATCTGGTAATATATTTTCTTTCATCCCCAATTAATTCATTACTTATAATCTCCAAATTGATTTCTTCATCGTTACCAGAGACTCTGAAAAATTCGACATAATCATTTCGATAGCTTAAAGGTACAATTATTGTAATTTGATTAAAATCATCTAAATAAGAATAAAACTTATTCATCAACATCGCCCATTTCTTCACGTAATTCTTTAACTTTCTTTAATGCGTATTCTTTTAAAATGTCATAATCATTAGGTAAATTCCCCATAATTACATTATATTTTAAATCATCGACAATTCTCCCAATCCATGATTTTTTTCTTAAAGGTGTTAACCATAAAATATCTTGCCCTTTAAAAGTTAAATCACAAACATCTTTAATAGGTAATTCGCTCTCAAGTTTGCGAATTAATACTTCTTGATCTTTAAATCCCAAAATTACTTTAATCTTATTTGAGAGTTAACATGCATATAAACCATT
>CBDUWI010000019.1:0-10411 GCA_965370885.1 uncultured bacterium
ATATAATTCGTTAACATCTTTTTGAATTTGTTTGAAGTAAGTATAATATAAATCTTTATCTCTATGAATATTAAGAATTGTATTTTTTATGATTTCTTTCTTGGTTAAAATTTGAGTATAATACCTATTTATTTTATCCATTAATTGTTTATTTTTTCCACCAGCTAACATGGTTGGTCTTAACTCTGGCGGAAGAACAATAACATGATTAATTAAAAGATTATCAATATTATCTAAAACCAATTGCCATTCTTCAACCCCATAACCAGCTTCACGTTCAGCAACGAAATGAATAAGCTTTTTTATAGCATCTGTTTTTTCCCAGGTTGTTGTTCCCTTTGGAATATATTCAGGATTAACAGTAACAACCATATCTTCACCGTCTTGATACAAGACACTTTTTTCCATTTTCATTAAATCATCAACTGCAGTTTTTAAAGTTTTACCTCCAATGTGTGCAAGTAGATCATAGAATAATGGGTTAACAACTGGTAGTGGTAAAATTATTTTTGCAAATCTTGTTCTACGTACATTACTATTTACTATATCGACTTTGCACAAATCACACTGCCCACCTGATTTAGAAACACCATAATATGTTCCACACTGGCAAGTATAATTTTTTAAGGGTCCAAATATTTGTTCAGAAAATAAACCCTGTGGGTGAAAATATTTTTTCCCAATTATTTTTATTGATGTAACTTCTGGTAAATCTTCACAGAATTCTTGATAGTTTAAGATTTTTGGCATGATTACTCCTTTGAGTTAAATTTTTCTAAAATATGATACGCCAAACTACAAAAATGGTCTTTAACTTTTACAGATATTAATTTATCAATTTCAGGTATGATGGCCTTTACAATTTCTTTTGCATCTTTTTTTGTAACAGGTTTTTCATTCTGTTTTATTTTTTCCATTATAATATTATGAAGATGTTTTTCAAATGGAGTCATTGAGCTCATGGGCAGTTATACCTCCTATTTTGGGGATTTCTTTTATATTGTAGTGTTTGGGATTTGGTTTTCTAAAACAATTATTTAAATACCAAGTTTCAATCAATGACATAATCATAAAAAGATAACTTATATCAAATTCTTTATTTTTTAATTTTTCTTCTATACAATATTCTCTTGTTTCTGGATCCATATTTGGATGAGATCCATTCATAATCTTTATAGATTGCACTTTATTATCTTTTGTTATAAAAGTTAATCCGTTAATTTTAAAATTATTATTACAATTTTTAATTTTAAATAATTTATTTTCTTTAAACATATGTGTTGGAGAAATTTCTAAAGGGAATAAAGATATCTCCCCTCTACCATGTTTAATTTTATTTTCTTTAATCCAGGAAGTCATTTTTATAAAGGCAGATTCTATATCATGCTGCGCCTGTTTCTCTAATGAGTAAAACACTAACTTTCCCCCTTTTTAAAGATAAGCTCATTGAATATTCTAAATCTTCTTTTTGCTTTGATACAAGGTCTCCTATTACTTCTAAGACTTTTGAAGTATCACTTCCCTTTGGTATTATAGCATATTCTGGAGAGGCCAGAAAACTAAATTTTTTCCAGATATGTTCTTCTCCAACATAAACATCAATGTCTTTTGTTTCCGCTTCTTTAACAGTTGTATTAATATAATCTTCAAATGAATGAATTTTTTCTAAACCTTTATGAGATTCATATACTAAATCATTAGAATTTTTTAGTTTAATATCTTGAAAAATATTAGATATTGTTTCATCAATATTTAAAGATTGTAGGACTTGATTGTTTATCATTTTATTTAAAATTTTTGGGGTTGAGATTAATTTATATGCTATAAATGCTGCTTCTCTAATTTCACTTTTCTTAAGAACCATAAAATAACTACCACAGTGAGATTTTCTGTTTACGAATTGTCTGCAGTCAATTATCAAACTTCTTTCATCAATATAAAATTTAACATCAATTTCTTTTTTTCTACTACATATAAAATCTCGACAATCTATTACTAAATCACATTGAGGCAGTATTGTTGTTCCTTCTTTATATTCATTTTGAAATATTTGGGTTCTTGTATATAATGGATCTATTCTATTTTGCAAACATTCAACTTTTGGTTTTCCAATATCACTCTCTTTGAAAAATGAACTATCTAAATTATTTTTTTCTACTACTTGTGGATCAATTAATATTAATTTTTTAATATCTTCATTATAAGAAAGATGTTTATATAAAAAGCTTCCTAAACTACCCAAACCAATTATACAAACATTTTTATAACATAAATCTATTTTAGATTTCTTTGAATTCATATAATACATTTTGTTACAGTCCTTGGATATTGCTGAGGAACTTTCGCTCCTCAGCAATGTATTTAACTCCGCTTTTTATCCTTTTAATCCAGCTGGTTTCAGAAACTCTAATTCATCTCCATCTTTAAGAGTATAAGTTCCTTCAACATCTTTCCCATTAACTAAACCTGGGGACATTTTTTCAATATTAAGAACTTCTCTAAGAAATTCAGCAACTTCAGCAACTGAACGTCCAGCTACTGGAAAGTTACCAGATGAAGCTCCACTGGATACACGAATAGTAGTAGAGCATTTATCACCCTTTTTAGCTGAAGGTTTTGTCAGTACACTTGTAGCACAAAACTCAATAGCATTTATAGCTTTCATAGCTGCAGCTGGAGCTATTGAAGCTGGAGTTGGTTTTGCTTTTTTGGGGGCTCGACCCTGTGTTTCTAATATTGCACTAATAACAACATCCTTAGTCTTTTTAGAATACCCTGTAAGACCCATTGCTACTGCCATAGGTTTTAATTCTTTTTTAACGTTCATTCCTTGAAGTTCTTCTCTTGAGTAAATCGGCATAATTCTTATTTCTCCTTTGTTTTGATTTTGTGAAACTATTTCACATTTCGGGTTTTTGCATCAACAGACATCCTTGACATATCAAAATAAATTTCAGATGCGTTAATACTTTGTTTAACAACAACGTTGTAATATGTCCAACACATAATAGTGGCCACACTTAAATTAGTGAAGTATAGTTGTGGTTCTGCTTTAGATAATTCTTCGCAAGACATTTCTTCTGGAGATCTATCAGTTGGGTTTGCAATTTCAGGATGATATGCGCATAGATCTGGAGTTAGATCGACACCTCCTTTTCTGACAAATATTTGTACATTACCATCTGTGAGTTCATTTCCTCCAGAGATTAAAATAATATCATTTAATGTTTTGCAATAGTTAGATACAATCATTCGAGTTTTGTGATTATCAACACAGAGAAAGATTACATCTTTCTCGTTTATAACTCTGGATACTGTATCTGCATTAATATATTCTGTAACATAATCAGTCATAAGATTTAAATATTGCATTTTAAGTTCATTAGCTTTAACTTCAGCTTTATTACCAAACTTTGTAAATTCTTGACGTTCATAATTTTTATCTTCATATTCGTCACCATCAATTAAAGTTATAGCAAAGCTTGTATCATTTTGAGAATAATTTAAAAACCTGCATAATCGTTCAACTAAAATACTTCCAATACCACCCAATCCAATTATTTTAATATTCATCTTGTTATAGTCCTTTTTAGAAATTTTGTAACCCTTGAGAATGGAGTTGTGGGATTGCTCTTTGGCGGAGGAATTAAAACTTTATTTTCATGTTCATGTAAATAAGCTTCACTCCTCAATTGTTCCTCTACTAAATCCTCAGGCGTTTGTTTAAATTCTTGGTTTGGATCATAGGCGGCTGATCCATCATCTTTTGCCAATATATCTTCTTCCTCTAGTTTAAAATTATCAACTTCAGGTAAATCTTCATCAGGATCTATACCAGTTTGTAAAATTTCATATGCATATTCTAATTTAGAATCTTTAAATGCACAATTTTTACATGGATTATAATCATCTAAACTTCCTTCATATTTAGATGGTTCCACATTTGATATATTTTTAACATCCCCACTTTTACCTTTTTCAATCATCCATTCTGTAAGTGAATCATAACCACTTCCAAAAAAGTCAAAGAATTCATTATCTATATAACTTTGGTTGCGATTATATGTAGTAGGAGTATATACTTTTTTAGAAACTTTCCTCAACCATTTTTTATTAAAATGTTTTTGACTTTCACTTACTTGAATAGTATATCTTTCATCATACTTTTGAACCGTTGGGGTTTTTATGGGGTCAGGTTCAACTAAAGTCATCTTCCCATTAATATATTTATATACCTTTGAATTTTGGTAGGGTACAAACGATTTTTGAGGAAGTTTAACTGTTGCACATTTATCAATATAATCACATGGATCTACAATAACTCGAAATGCATTAACAACAATTGATGCTGAAATACTAGGATAATCATCTGTTAAATGTCCAATAGTAATATGTAATCCATCAAAATTTTTTTCATCATTATCATCAGTACCAGAATGGAAAGCAGACATTCTGGCATGACTATGGATTGTTCCTACAAGATTGTATCCAGGAATATTAGTACCCTCTATTTTATAATCACAAGCAGCAGCAGTTACTTCTTGTTTAGGGATAGCTAACTTATATTTTTTTTCTTTTTCGTTATAATATAATAAAACATTAGCTTCTCCGCTGAAAGTTGAAACGACTGCTTTAAAAAATGATATTATTTTAGCTACATAAATACCCGGAATTTTAGGCAAGTCCATTTTAGCCCATGGTTTGAGTTCATCAAGAATTGATATTTTATCAACACTTGTTAAGCTTTCAACTAATCCTACTTTCTTTTTTAGAAAAATACCTTGTTTAGCAATTAAATAACATATATCATCTTTAGGTATTTCTCCGCCTTCATATAGGTAAATCGGAAACATTTAAAATTCTCCTTTCATCTACGTAGTATTTCATACGAACATCTTTGTTAAAGTTATACATACCATGAAAGTTAGGGTATGCAGTAATAAAGTTTTGTTCTCGTGATTGTTTTTGTGAATATCTAGGATTTAAAAATCCTATTCTATTGACTACAGATTTTAATTCTGGAGAAAAGATACCAGATGATCTAGGATTTATAACACGGTCTCCAGTTAAATATTGGCAAGATAATTTGTCTCCAAAGTAACGTACATTTAATAAATTTTGTCTATATTGTTCGATACTAAATGGAATTGTAGTCATATCTCCAGGTTGAAATTTAAAATATTTTTGATCCATAATCGGGGTATGATTCATGGATTTCCATTTTTTATCACTCATAGGAGTTAGATTAAAATTCTCTTGCAAGTCATCTGCCCAAAGAGTCGCACCATTTGAACATAATACCAATGGTATATTACTCCCAGTGTCCGTTAAGAATCCAATAATTATATTCACATCCTTCATTGGAAAATTGGTAATTCCAGGTTTATTTGCTTTAATTTTTATACCAGATGTTAATCCATTATATTTTTTTTCAATATGTCTTAATGTACCTACATTGACTGTAAAATTATCCATGCTTTTATATAGATATGTATGTTCGCTTTTATTTCCACGTTGATCTTCTAATAATACATTGAGAGAATACTCATCCCTTGTTATAAAACCTGTTACGGTTTTAACTTTTAACATTTCTATAGGATTTATCCAATTGGATGTAACAACTTTATCCCCAACTTTAAATGATAAATCCATATCAAAGCTTTCAATAAATAAATGCTGTTTATCTTTTAATATAACATCTAGAGTCTCATTATAATTTTGTGATATTATTGGAAGATTATTCATTAATAAATAGTTTGGCATATCAGTATTAATTTTTATAGAATCACTATAAATCATACTTGTTCCTAATCGGCATATAGAGGATATTTTTTTTAATTTCTTTTTATTAAAAATTTGTTTATTTAACGCTTCAAGTTGTGCTGTATGTTTATCACCATTATTTACATTTGTAAATTGTGTTGTTATTTTACCAGTATTAGAAATATCTATATCAGTAAGTTTTAATTTTTTAAAAATTTTAACAGGGCATGAAGCATAACGATGATAATAACTATAATCAAATAAAAGATCATATACTGTATTTATTTCTATTTTTACCCCATTAATTTTAATATTGTTCATATCCATAACTTTTATATTTTTTATATCTTCTAATGCAACTAAAGAAGATTTAATACGAGCTTCAATTTTTCCATCAATCCCATATCTCATATACATAATTTTATTATAAATTTCATTACCATGTACATTAGTAAATTTTATTATGGATCCTTGTTTAATTACTTCACCGGATGGTAAAGTTGTTAATTGAATAAACCTTTCTCTCATAATACTTTCTCTTAATAATTTTTTGAAGTCTGTTGTTAATTTATATATTTTAATACCTTTATTATCATCTTGAAGTTTTATATGTGTAATTCGGGAATTTGTCCTTGTAGACATAAATGATTTAACAAAATATCTTTTCTTTTTTAATATAAAAGAATCATTAACAAATATTGGCATTCTGTCAATATTAATAGAATCTGCAACATTATCATAAATAAAAGCATCTGAGTTTTTATCTTTTTTATGTGTTGGAGTTGTTTTATAAAAGACTTTATGTACTAAAGTACTTAATCTATCATCAGACTCACCAGTTGAGTGCTTATTTTTAAATTTAATAATTTCATGTGTAATAGTTTTATAGGGTATCCATTCAACATTATATATAAACATTGGATCATGTTGACTATGATATTGCCATGTTAAATAATTACAAACAAATGGTATGTTACTATATGCTTGTACATTATAAATAAAATCGGAATTGAATGTATTTTTCCAAAATGCTCTTATAATGTTTCCAATAGTATCCGTTATAGATCCGCTAGATGGCGGAACTGTACCCATACAAACTTGTTGATTGCTATTAATATTCATCAAAGGTAGTTTACATGTATAATCTCCAAGATGATTAATTGGAGTAACTCTTGAAAATATTTTCATTTCGTCAAAACTATTATCTTGATTCAATACAATCATATAAATTATATACGGAAATGCTAAATAAAACTTATATGGTTTTTTATTTTCTTGAAACCATTTTTCATAACCAAACTTTTTAAGGTCTCCAGATGCTTTTAATTCCGCAACAATCATTGACATATCATAGTTAAGAAACATTGTTCTCATCTGTGGAGGTTCTTCAATTATATATAATTTATAATTGCTTACAGTTGTAGCATATCTGCAATTTGATGGAAGAATCTCATTGTATAAAGAAGTTAACTTTGTATTCTGAGTTATTTTATTAATAAATTCTGTAGTAGATATTTGTTTTTTTCTATCTATTGTTTGTTTAAATTTACCACCATCGTCATATAAATTATCAAAGTAACTAGTATCCCATTTGTTAATAACTATTTCTTGTTGTATTAGCATTATTCACCTCTTAGTAATTTTACGGTTTTTGCAAATTGGATTAAAATCTTCTCTGCTTTGTTTTCATTTATTTCCCAAACTTTTATTTTTTTAAGATTCTTAGTTTCATCAATATAAAACTTCTTATATAAACTCCATAAAACTATTAAATAACTTTCTTCACCTTCTCTTTCTAGAGATACATAAGAAATTTCATTCTTTTTAATACTAGGAATTTCAATAGATAAAAAAGTGTTTGGCCCAGTTGGTAATTTTTCCGGATGTTTACATTTTTTATTTTCTTCTATATCTATTTTCTGACATATTTTTTTAACTTGTATTGTCAAGTCATTTTCACCAAATTCTTTAATTATATCTTCTAATATTGTCATTAAGAATCCTCCTTAATCTGATTTAATTTTATATGTTTTATCTGTGGTTTTTAGATATTCAACTTTATCGAAAGGAACTGATCTCCACCCTTTTTTCTCCAAATCATAGACATGAATAATTTTACTTTTTTGCATTAATTTTAATATTTTAACTAGATTAATATTTTTATTTGGATGGTCTTTTTTAGGAATTTTTGTAAAATCTAAAGTACATTTCATAATTCTTGTAGAACCATCAGATTTCTTTTCAAATTTTACAGTTACAATTCCTTCGTCTCTAATCGTTTGCCAAAATTCTATTGCATTATCTATAATAGTTGGGTCAACTGCCATTTGTTTTATCCTCCTGTCTTATTTTTGTATGGACTAATTCATCCACCTTATTTCCATGCTTACTCATAAGTAAACATGTATGATTGCATAATTCACAGAATTGTTCTTTATCATTAGAAATACATGATTTTGTAAAAAGACTAATTTCCATTTCTTGATTAAATAGATTACGAGATGTAATATTTTCTGGAGTATAATATCCCCTAATACGAGTACATAACCTAATCGAACCATCAGCATCAACAGAAATATTATGTAAATCTTTTTCAATACCACAATCCATATTTGATGGTAATATATTCCAGATAGCTGGAAGTAATAAATCCTTCATATGAATATTTAAACTTTTATCATCATATATCATTTGAAATTGGTTTGCTAATTCAGGTGATATATGAACTAGTTTCCATGGTTCTGTAACATTTGAAAAATCATAATATGGAGTTTTTGCAGTATCAATAAAAGTTATATCGCTATTAATTCCATAACTTGTTAATTCTTTAATAAGTTCATAAAGATACGGAACGTTTTCGCGCATAACAGTAATTTCAGCTACTAAATCTTTAACTATATATTTACGTTTTAAAAGATTTGTTAATCCACTAATACTTTTCTTTACCCGATCAGAACCATCTTTTTGATTGAATATGGGGTCTACTGATGAAGTAAACCCCCGTACATCTCCTCTTGTTTTTTCAAACAAACGGTCGATTAATGGTTGAATTTCTGGAGTATTATTTGTAATAATTGTATAATTGATATTTTCTTTATTACAAAAGTTTATAATATCAGGTAAATCTTTTCTTAATGTTGGTTCGCCTCCATATATGATTATAAAAATATCTGGATTATGTTGTTTAAATTTTCTTAACAAATCAATTACATATTCCGTTGACATTTCATTTTCATAATAATGTTTCATATCGGGATATATGCTTGGTTTATTTTTATAATTTTTAACAATTCCACAATATGAACATTTAAGATTACATCTCCTTGTTATAAACAAGTTAACTATTTTTATTTTATTCATCTAATCTCTCCATTGTTTTTCCTTTATTAAACACAGACTCAATATTTTTCATAAATTGAAAAGCATCTTCTGGTCCACTTAATACGCTGGTTATTTTATCATTTATTATAAAAAGATTACCAACCTTTGTTTCATGTATAGCAAGTTCTGGACTTGTTGAATATTTCCCCGTTGGATCCCCACCATCCCAACCACCGCTACCAGTAGGTATAGGAATACATGTATAAACCAATGAACAAAAGGGAATATTTAAACCTTTTATAATTACCTTCAATAAATTTATTATTTCTTTATGAATAGCATCGTTGTGTTCTATAGTTAATGGTTTAGTATCTATATTTATTATTGTACTTTTACATTCTACTTCTTCAGTATTTTTATTCCATTCATTATAATGTCCGAGAAATAAAGATATATCTAAGGGTTCATTATCGTTATCATATTGATTATATTTAGTATTGTTTAAATTTAACCAAATACAATCATTAGAATATGTACCATGTTTTATAATATATCCACTACCTTTAAAGATATTTTTAATAAATTTCTCTGATTCTTCTTTTCCTTTAATGTAAGAATTCTTGAATGATGAAGAGAAATAATTTACAGGCAAAAAACCAACACATCTTGTATTTAAAATAAATGAAGTTGACGAACTGTTGGTTACAAAATCTTGTTTTATTTTCATGTAACTTTTCTCCTAACTAAAATTGTAAACATCATCTGCTTCAAGTTGATCAACATGTTTATGAGAAATAACAAATACAGATTTATTATTCGTAAGAATTCGTAATATCTTTGATACAAATTCTATATTCATATCATCTAAACTATCGAAAATTTCATCAAATAATAATATATTAAATGATATATCTTGTACTTTAGATTGTAAATCTCCTAAAGTTAAAATTGTTGCAATATCAATTAGACGTGTTTGACCGCCTGATAATTGAACTCGTTTATTAGCTTTAGTTTCAGTATCAACAACTTTAACAGATATCTTATCTCTAAATTCGCCACTTTTTGTTTCATCAAGAGTATCAAATGAAACTATATATCTACCATTTGAAATCTTATCTAAATACTCAGAAACTTTTTTATTCATAAAAGGTATTGAATCATCAATTAACATAGACGGAATACCTTTTGAGGAAAAACCTTCTTTCCAAAATGTGATTATTTTATGGAGTTTTTCAAATTCAATAATATTATTATTTACAATATTAATTTGATTAGTTAAATAATTAATTCTTTGTTTTGCAGAATTTAATATTTTTGTGTCAAAATC
>CBDUWI010000020.1:0-10368 GCA_965370885.1 uncultured bacterium
TTTAGATGACGGAATGGTTGATGTTGTCTTGTATCGATATATTCCTTTCTTTAATAATCTTCTATATTTTTTATCTCTTTTTGTTTCTTCAAAAATACTTCCAGGAGTTACTAGATTTAAATCATCAAGGCTGAAAATATACACTGATCATCATCATAAGTGGAATACAGATGGCGAAGAATCTAATTCTGGAAATTTAAATATCGAAGTTATTAAACAAGCAATAGAAATTATTATTAATCCTAGTGTTAAAAACAAGTATTTTAAGGGGCAATGATATGGAAAAAAGAAAAATGAAAAATCTTACAAAAGATCCTTTTTTACTAGGGTTTGGTTGTATGAGATTACCGATGAAAGATGGAAAAGTGGATGAATTAGAAACAAAGAGAATGTTAGATTACGCTTATGCAAAAGGCGTAAACTATTTTGATACTGCATATCCATATCATGGCGGAAAAAGCGAATTAGTCGTAAGAGAAATCATTAAGCATTATGATAGAGATACCTTCTATTTAGCCGACAAACTGCCTTTGTGGGAATGTAAAACGGAGGAAGATATTGAGAATATTTTCCATGAACAATTAGAGAAATGCGGTGTTGATTACTTTGATTTTTATCTTATTCATGCTGTAAATAAAGCTAGATTGACTCAAATTAAAGAGTTGAAAGTCTTAGAAAAACTTGAAAGATATAAAAAAGAAGGAAAAATATCTAACATTGGATTTAGCTTTCATGATGATTTGGATGCATTTAAACTATGGGTGGATGTATATGATTGGGATTTTGTTCAAATTCAATTAAACTACATGGATATAGATCACCAACAAGGCATTGAAGGATACGATATCCTAACAAAAAAAGGAATACCTGTTATTGTAATGGAGCCTGTTAAGGGTGGAGGATTAGTTAAATTTAATGATGAAATTGAAAAGCTATTTAAAGACAAAGATAACGAAGCTTCTATTGCTTCTTGGGCTTTTAGATGGGTAGGTTCTTTGTCAAATGTTAAAGTTATTTTAAGTGGAATGTCAACGATGGAGCAAGTGGAAGATAATCTAAAAACATTTGAGAATTTTAAACCATTAAATAAAGAGGATCAAGAACTAATAAAACTTGTTAGAAATAAAATTTTAGCGTTATCAAAAGTTGATTGTACATCTTGTGATTATTGTATGCCTTGTCCACACGGGGTTAATATTCCCGGGAATTTTAGATTGTATAATGCTTACTCAATGTATCAAAATAAATCTCACATGAAATGGGCATATGGAGAAATAATAAAAGCCGGTAAGTCTGCAGACATTTGTATTGATTGTGGTGAATGTATCCCTAAATGCCCCCAACAAATTGAAATACCGACAGAATTAAGGAATATGATAGAGTATTTTAAGGAAAATGGAATCATTGAATAATAAAATAAACGAAGTGATTGTTGTAGAGGGTTATCATGATCTTGCAAAAATAAAAGAAATATTTCCAGAAGTCGATGTCTATATTACTAATGGTAGCGAAATTAGTGATAATACTTTAATAGAATTAAAAAATTTAAATAAGACAAGAGGACTTATTCTCTTTTTAGACCCAGATTATCAAGGTGAAAGAATAAGAAGAATTATTAACGATTATGTTGGGCCCACAAAACATGCTTTTTTAAAAAAATCAGATTGCATCAATAAAAAAAAGAATAAGGTAGGTATTGAACACGCTGATAGTGATAAAATCATCCATGCCCTTAGTACGTTTTATTCTACAGGTATTGATAAGCTAAATATCGTTAAAATCGACGACTTATATAAACTTGATTTAATCGGGAAACCTAATTCGAGAGAATTGCGATTAATGCTTGGAGAAGAATTAGGAATTGGCTTAAATAATGGTAAAACACTATTAACAAAAATCAATATTTTCGGTATCACCTTAGAGCAAATAACTAAGATTATAAGGAAGTGATCTTATGGCCAAAATAGGCACTATAAATAAAACAAAAAGTACTTTAAATGAGCATGATTTTCACATTAAAAAAAGATTTGGACAGAATTTTATAATTGATCAAAATATTTTAGATAAGATTGTTCAAATACCAACATTTACAAAGGATACTTTGGTAATTGAAATTGGTCCTGGATTAGGTAGCCTAACAGAGTTGTTACTTGAAAAAGCTAAATATGTTTTAGCTTATGAAATCGATAAAAATCTAATTCCCATTTTAGAAAAAACACTACATCATAATGACTTAACTTTGCTAAATAAAGATTTTTTAAAATGTGATATTGACTTAGATATCAAAGAATTAAATATGGAATTTGATAAAGTAGTTGTAGTTGCTAATTTACCTTATTATATTACTACTCCGATTATCTTAAAATTAATTGAAGAGTCTACATTAGTAAAAGAAATGGTTTTAATGACACAATTAGAAGTTGCTAGACGTATTACTTCTAAACCAAGTACAAAAGACTATAATTCATTAAGTATTGCTATTCAATATAAAACAAGAGCTTCAATTGCAATGCAAGTACCTAGGAATGTATTTATACCACCACCAAATGTTGATAGTGCTGTGATTAAATTAGAGGTAATTGAAGAGATAAAAGATATTCCAAATTCAGAAGAATTGTTTTATGAAATTGTTAGAGCATCTTTTGCTCAAAGAAGAAAGACTTTAGTAAATAATCTTTTTGCAAAGTATGGTTTGAGCAAAGACATCTTAGCAAACGCCTTAGTAGAAATAGGATTAGTTCCCAAAATAAGAGCTGAAAATTTGTCACTATTAGATTTTATAAATTTATCAAATAGTTTGGAAAGCATAATAGATAAACAAGCTGATTTATAATTTAATTTGTTTTTTCTTTTTGCTTAATGTGGTAATATGATAGTGGAGGTGGCTTTTATGGTTAATGAAAAAGCATATGCAAAAATTAATTTATTTTTAAATGTTTTGTCAAAAAGGGCTGATGGATTTCACGATCTTGAAATGGTTATGGCCTCTCTTGCTTTTTATGATTTGCTCTCATTTAAGAGTACTAAATCAAATGAAATAAAAATCATATCTGATATTGAAATAACCAAAAAGCCTGAAGATAATATCGTTTATCAAGTTGCAAAATTCTTAAAAGATGAATTCAATATTGATAAGGGTGTCACAATAAAAATAACTAAGAAAATACCAATATCAGCAGGGCTCGCAGGTGGAAGCGCTGATGCTGCTGCTACTTTTAGAGGGCTTAATAAATTATGGAAATTGGAATTAACATTAGATGAAATGGCAAACTTAAGTAATGATTTTGGTTCAGATATTCCTTTTTGCATTTACAATAAATTAGCAGTAGCTCGAAGTAAGGGCGAGACTCTAGGGTTTATCGACAATAAAATTAAAGCAAATGTGATTTTAGTAAATCCTAATGTGAAAATTAGTACTAAAGATGTTTTTGACAAAATAGAAACCTCAGAGTTGGAAAACCGTAAAATAAGTACTATGACTTTTGCTATTTATAATAAAAACTATAATCTAATGGCTAGTGAACTACATAATTCACTAGAGAAAATCACTTTTGAAATGGAGCCTAAAATAAAAGAAATTAAGCATCAACTTATTGATTTAGGATTAGATGGAGCCGCAATGAGCGGTTCGGGTGCAACTGTATTTGGGATATCAAAAAGCAAAGCTAAAATAAAAGAAGTTATTGAAGCTATAGATAGCAATTATTTTAAAATAATTACGAAGTTTAGATAACCGGTTAAACAAGAAAGTTTTTAATTGTAACAATTTTCCTATTATGATATAATTTATATGAAGGAAAAGAAATGCGAGGTGATATTATGAATATAACAGACGTTAGAGTCAAAAAGTTTAATGGACAGAATCGATTAAAAGCTATTGCCGCTATAACAATTGACGAATGTTTTGTTGTTCATGAATTACGCATAATCGATGGAAAAGCTGGATTATTTGTTGCTATGCCTAGCAGAAAAATGCCTAATGGAGAGTTTAAGGATGTAGCACATCCAATTAACCAAGAGACTCGAAATAATATCGAAACTGCAGTAATTGAAGCTTATAACTTATTAGGCGATGAATAAAATACCAAAAATGTAACTTTTTTGTAAAAGTTGCATTTTATTTTTGCTTTTAGTAAGATAAAATGGTAAAGTAATTAAGGGAAAAAATATATATTAATTTGGAGGATTTTTTAGATGGCAATTTTAAATGGAGTTAAGGTAAAATTATTTAGTTTAAGTGCTAACAAGAAACTAGCTGAGGAAATTTCAGAAAAATGTGGAATTCCACTAAGCAAAATTGATTTAACTCGTTTTGCTGATGGCGAAATAGGCGTTAACTTGGAAGAAACAGTTAGAGGGCATCACGTATTTTTAGTTCAACCAACACATGACCCTGTAAATGAAAACATCATGGAATTACTTATTACATTAGATGCTATGAAAAGAGCATCTGCGAAGAATATTAATGTTATTATGCCTTATTATGGATATTCAAGACAAGATCGCAAATCTAGATCAAGACAACCAATCTCCGCAAAACTAGTAGCTAATCTAATTGAAACAGCAGGCGCTACAAGGGTGTTAGCAATGGATTTACATGCAGCCCAAATTCAAGGATTTTTCGACATCCCAATCGATAATTTTAGAGCTTTACCAATTTTAGTTGAGTATTTTAAAAACAAAAACTTTAAAGATGATCTTGTAATTGTATCACCTGATCATGGTGGAGCAACTAGAGCTAGGAATATGGGAGAGAGTTTGAATGCTCCAATTGCTATAATCGATAAAAGAAGACCAAAACCTAACGTTGTTGAAGTTATGGGAATAGTTGGAGATGTAAAAGGTAAAATAGCAATATTGATTGACGACATGATTGATACTGCAGGAACAGTCACTTCTGCTGCTAAAGTTTTAATGGATAACGGAGCAAAGGCAGTTTATGCTTGTTGCACACATCCGGTTTTCTCTAAACCGGCGCTCGATAGAATTAGTGAATCACCTATAATTGAGGTTGTATGTACTAATACAATTCAGTTACCATCACAAAAAAAAGCACCAAAAATTGTTCAGCTTAGTGTTGCTGATTTGTTTGCGAAAGGGGTTCTAAATATACTTTCTGATAAGCCATTGAGCTCTCTATTTGAATATAATGGGTTCCAACCTAACTAATAAAATATAAAAGTATAAGAGATTTTAAAAACAAAATGCCTTCATATTGATTCTTATTTAAGAAGAATCAATCTAAGTTGGTATTTTTTTTATAACCACATTAATTATATATTTATTGACAATTATGGTGTATTTGTTATTATATTTGTATAAACTATGATTGGAAAAGTAATACTTAAAATGATACAAAGCGAGTCTAGAATGGTGAAAGCTAGATTATATATTAAGTATGAATAACACCATGAGTGATGGAAGAATTAAGTAGAACCATCCGTATCCCGCGTTAAGGGGCAGAGTGCTTTTGAACTAAGGTGGTACCGCGGAATTATTTTCGTCCTTAAAATTATTTTTGAGGACGTTTTTTATTATAAAAGGAGTGATTATATGAAAACAACAGTTAGAGATCTTTATAGTTTATATTCAGAACTTGACAAGCAAGAAGTCACACTTTTTGGGTGGATTAGAACTAATCGAGATCAAAAAGATTTTGGATTTATTAATCTAAGTGATGGTACTTTCTTTGAAACTATTCAAGTAGTTTATGAAAATGAACTTTTGACTAATTTTAAGGAAGTCCAAAAATATCGAGTGGGAAGTGCTGTTAGAATAAAAGGTGTATTATTAAACACGCCTAATGCAAAACAACCTTTTGAAGTGAAATCAACAGAGATAGAACTATTAGGAGATTCTTTAGAAGACTATCCAATTCAACCTAAAAGACACACAAGAGAGTTTTTACGTGAAAACGCACATTTAAGACCTAGAACAAACTTATTTACAGCTGTTTTTAGAGTTAGAAGCATCTTAAATCACGCTATTCACATCTTCTTTCAAGATAGAAACTTTATTCATTTAGCAGCCCCATTAATTACTGCAAGTGATGCCGAAGGTGCTGGTGAAACATTTAAAGTTACAACTTTAAACTTAGATGATTTGCCAGTAAATGAAGAAAAAGCGATTGATTATAAAAAAGATTTCTTTCAAAAGAAAGCTAATTTAACTGTTTCAGGACAATTACAAGCTGAAGCTTTTGCGTTAGCATTTAAAGATGTTTATACATTCGGACCGACATTTAGAGCGGAAAATTCTAATACTACAACACATGCAAGTGAGTTTTGGATGATTGAACCCGAAATTGCTTTTGCAGATATTCATGATGATATGCAACTAGCTGAAGATATGGTTAAGTTTATTATTAAGTATGTATTAGAAAAAGCACCAAGAGAAATGGCATTTTTTGATAAATTTGTTCAAAAAGGGGTACTTGATAAATTAAATAAAGTTATGTCTAGCGATTTTGTAAGAATCACGCATAAAGAAGCTGTTGAGGCATTATTAAATTCAGGACTTAAATTTGAAAACACTCCTGAATATAGTGGTGATTTAGCTACAGAACATGAAAAATTCTTAGTGAAACACTTTGATGGGCCAGTCTTTATAATTGATTGGCCGAAGGATATAAAAGCTTTCTATATGCGTTTAAATGATGATAATGAAACAGTTGCTGCTATGGATTTACTTGTTCCAGGTAGTGGTGAATTAATAGGTGGTAGCCAACGTGAAGAACGTTTAGAATATTTAGAAAAAAGAATGGAAGAAATGAATGTCCCAAAAGAAGATTTATGGTGGTATTTAGATCTCCGCAAGTATGGTGGTTGTAAACATGCAGGTTTTGGTCTTGGATTTGATAGAATGTTAATGTATATTACTGGCGTTGAAAACATCAGAGATGTAATACCTTTCCCAAGAACACCGAGAAACTGCGAATTTTAAATAAAAAAAAGTCTCAAATTTTGAGACTTTTTTTATTATGTCTAGATTACTTTTTATTAAGACTAAATGTTTCAGCCATTGTTCCAGCTAAACCAACGATTCCTTGTAAATCAGATGGAATAATTAATTTTGTAGCTTGCCCATTTGCAACTTCAATCATTGCTTTATAAGCTTCTAAACGTAAGAATGCTTCATCTGCTCCCGCTTTTTTGATTAAATTAATACCATCTGCAACTGCAGTTTGAACTTCAATTATTGCTTGAGCTTTACCTTCTGCTTCTTTAATTCTTACTTCTTTTTCTGCTTCGGCTCTTAATATTGCTGATTGTTTCTGCCCTTCAGCTGTTAGGATTGCTGCTCTTTTTTGCCCTTCAGCAATTAAGATTGCTTGGCGACGTTCACGTTCTGCACGCATTTGTTTTTCCATCGCTTCACGAATATCTTTTGGTGGGATAATATTTTTAACTTCAACTCTATTAATTTTTATACCCCAAGGATCTGTCGCTTCATCTAAAATAAGTCTCATTCTAGTATTGATTAAATCACGTGATGTTAATGATTCATCCAATTCAAGTTCACCGATTATATTACGCAAAGTAGTTGCAGTAAGATTTTCGATTGCTCTCATAGGATAACTAACTCCATATGTGAATAATTTTGGATCTGTAACTTGATAAAATACAACTGTATCAATTTGCATTGTTACATTATCTTTAGTAATAACTGGTTGTGGTTGAAAATCTACAACTTGTTCTTTTATTGATACTCTTTTAATAACTCTATCAATAAAAGGAACAATAAAGTGTAACCCTACTCCTAAAGTTTGGTTATAAGCTCCTAATCTTTCAATAATATAACGATTAGACTGTTGAACGATTGTAAATGCTGCTGCTGCAAGTATTAAAGCTAATACTCCTAATGCAATTAATAAGATTATTGCAATTTCCATTTATAAAACCTCCTATTTTTCTATCTTTTCTTCTAAAACGGGTAACTAGTTGTCCCTGAAACGATTATTTGTGTTTCAGATAAATAATCTCTAAGGGTTTTCTTTTTAGCAGTGAATGCAATTAGGGCGAAATCGATAGCTATTCCTGCTGTCAAAGTAAATGTCCAAAACATTGTTTTCCATAACAAGTCTCTTAATAACAACGTGTACCAATGAATTCGTCCCGCTAACTCAATTTTCATTAATTTACGGCCAATTGTTTGTCCTTTAGTTATCAAATGATAAAAGTAGTTTATAAAATTAAAGCTAACAAAGTAGAATAGTATAATATTAAAATAATACGTAAACATTACACCAACAAAATCGCGATTTTCATCATTGAAACTATCCATTAAAGCAAGAGTCAAATCTTCATGTTCTTGTTGAGTGATTTCTACCGCTTCTAGCTGAGCATCATAATCATCAAGAGTTTCATAATAAATATCCATATTCTCTTGATACACAGCTGATTGCTCCTCGTAATTATCAAATTGATCTTTAATTAAATCCCCTACAAACCAGCTAACTAATAAACTTAAAATTAAAAATATAGGCATAGCGTCAAGTAAAAATGAAGCTATTCTACTGAAAACTCCTGCTCTCATGAAATCTTATCAACTATAAGTTTAACGCCTTCAATTGCTAAAACTTCAACTTTATCATCAATTTCTATATTTTCTTCCCCAGACGTAATAGCAAGCCAAAACTTACCATCAATTTTTACTTCTCCTCTATCGCCAGTATAAATTTCTTTAGTGCAAACTGCCACTTTTCCAATTAGTCTGTCTGAATTAGTACTAATAATATTCGTTTTCAAGTAATTACGAACAATTGGGCGAACACTAATTAATAATCCAAGTGATACTACTAAAAATGCAATTACTTGTAAAAGTACGTTTTCAGGGATGACAAGTGAAAGAATAAAAGCAATTAAAGCGCCTGCACTAAACCAGATGCTTGTTAAATCCATAGTATTAATCTCAATTATTGCTGCGATGATAATTATTGCAAACCAAATGATAATCATAATATCCATTATTTATTCCTCCTCTTGACTTAGATCTATTACTAAAGCTGAATCTTCCTTGCTCCAATTTGTCTTGAATTTGAATGACTTATTGTTTGTCAAATCAATTCCAATTAGCTTAGAAATCTCGTTCATAAACTTTTTATTACATACTCTTGCGTAACTTGGTTTTACTGTTATTTTATGTCTTTTCTCTTCGGGAATCGCTCCGAGTTCATGTTCCTCTTTAGAAATGGGTTTTAGAGCAATTTTCATTTCTTTAGTATCTAAACCAAGTAAAACGCTAAATGCATAATCAAAATGAGAACTAGCGGATTTATTAAGCGTAATATTTGATTCATAGAATGTTGCAATTCCTTCTTTTGGTTTTTTAGATGTCCAGATAAATGACATAAATTCACCTCCTAAATATTTTTTATAACCTTTATATCTTTATTATAAGTTTTTATAACTTTAAATACAAGAAAATTATATTATATTATTTTTTTATACCTTGTTTTTTGTATTATAATAATTTAGTAACAAGTTAGGAAGTGCAAATATGCAAAATGAAAAGCAATTATCATTTGAAAAAGATATAATTAAAAAATACAGAAAAGAAATTTGGAGTAAGTTTATTAAGGGGATTAAGAAATATGATTTAGTTGAAGAAGGAGATAAAATAGCCATTGCTATGAGCGGCGGTAAAGATAGCCTGTTAATGGCTAAATTATTCCAAGAATTGCATAAGCATTCAAAAGTGAAATTCGAAATAGAATTTATATCGATGGATCCCGGTTATAGTGAAGAAAACTTAAAATTACATTTTTCTAATGCTTTAGATTTCAATGTTCCACTTAATATTGAGAGATCTAATATATTTGAAATTCTTGAGAAAATAGCAAAAGATTCACCTTGTTATCTGTGTGCACGTATGAGAAGAGGATTTTTGTATAACATGGCTAAAGAGAAAGGGTGTAATAAATTAGCTTTAGGGCATCATTTTGATGATGTAATAGAAACCACAATGTTAAACATAATTTATGCTGGAACGTTCAAAACGATGTTACCCAAAGTAAAAAGCAAGAATTTTGCTCCTCTTGAATTAATAAGACCAATGTATTTGATAAAAGAATCAAATATAATTAAGTTAATGGAAAGCCATAACATAGGTACTATGGACTGTGGATGTGAATTATCTATTTGTAGGATATCTGGTAAAAGAAATGAAATAAAAACACTTATCAAAGAAACCAAAGGAAGATTTGATGATGCTGATAAGAATATTTTTAGAGCTGGCGAAAATGTAAATTTAGATAGTATTGTTAGATGGACAAAAGACGGAAGCGAGCACAGTTTCTATGATGATTATGATGAGTGAACACTCCCGCCACTTAATTTAGGATAAAGTTTGAAGTGGGGGCTTCTTAGG
>CBDUWI010000021.1:0-10270 GCA_965370885.1 uncultured bacterium
TTTGTAATGGTAGAAATAGTAATAAGCTGCTGCACCAACTATAGCAACACCTAAGCCAATCCCTCCAATTATCCATGCTGTTGATGAAACCGCTAATAGAGTAGTTAACATAATTTACACTTCCTTTCGTATTTTTTATTTTTGATAATTTAATTATATTGAATCTAGTTGCTTACTACAACCACTTAGTAGTTGCAGTTGTCAAGTAGTACTTGCTAATCACTGTAAGTGCCAAAAACTAATATAATCAAGACCTCCCATTAGGCATCCTAGAATAATAAGAAATATACTTATAATTAGCCTTAAAAGAAACTTTTTATGATTTTCTTGCATCATTTATTCCCCTTCTTATAATGTTGTAGTCTTTAATCCTATTTGTCAAAATCATTATCATATGAATGTAGGTATTTAGCATTACTAAAAAATAGTGGTAAATATAAATTGATAGTGAGAAACTAAACATTGATGTGCCAATATTGATTAAGGTTGATGGTATACCATTACTAATATTATAATAATTATTGAGTAAAAAATATATCCATAAACTTAAACTTGAGACAGCAAATACGATGGTCAAGATTACAAAAATTATGCCAAGCAAATGAAGTAATACAAGAAATAAACTAGTACTAAATGTTACAATGGCAACAACAACATAGTCAATCCTAGTTGGTTGATTAATAAGAGAAACAAGTTTGTTATGTGAATTATAGCACAAATTATTATCTCCATTAATAACTTTGTTTCTTAACATGATATCATCTATGTGTGGATCCAATAAATCATCTAAAGATAAATTAAAAATTATTGATATTTCCTTTAACCTAGAAATGTCTGGAGTTGTTTCACCACATTCCCATTTTTGTACAGCTTGCCTGCTAATAAGAAGTTTGTCTGCAATTTCTTGTTGAGTGTAACCGTTTATTTTCCTCATTAATTTTAGCTTTTTATATATGTTCAATATGACCTCCAATTATAATATTTATTTATATAAGGCATAAATATATTTTTTAACTTTCAGAAATTATTTATGTGTGGGTTATTTATGTTCTTAGCCCAATTTCATTCTTATTATAGATACGGGTTAAATTAGGTATATGTTTGTATATTGCTAATAACGAAAATGATGAAACTAGCAATATTGATAGATCATTATAACCTAATAAATACATAATAAATGGGACAGTTATTACTAACAAAACAGAAGATATTGCAATATAATTAGAGAGAATTGTAATTGAAGTAAATAATATTAATAAAAGCAAACTTGGTATAGGGAATATAGCTAAGCACATTCCCCCAAATGCGGCAATTCCTTTTCCTCCTCTAAAATTCATAAATATTGGGTATATATGTCCTATAATAATACTTAGTCCACCTATAAACCATATGATTTCATTATCTGAATAAAGTATCTTTAATGTAATTACTGGTAATAGACCCTTTAAAACGTCAATAACGCCAACTATTACTGCATATTTAAAGCCTAGTGTAATAGCAACGTTAGATGTTCCTGCATTTTTACTATTAACATTTCTTATATCTATTGATTTTACATACTTGGTAAGTATTATTGCCGGATTAAAAGTTCCGATTAAGTAACCTATTACTATTATGATAATGTATTCCATAGAGTTTCTCCTTCTTAATATTTCTCCTATTGTAATCTAATTATATTGAGAGAATTTAGTATATATTTGTCGGTCAAGATTGCACTAATTCTTTTTGATAAATATTATTTCTTATTTAGTAAAGCGTTTTTTATTTGATCTGCTGCAATAGTGATAATAACTGCATCATCCAGTAAACCAGTAAGTGGAATTATGTCAGGTATAGCATCTATAGGAGTAAGGGTATAAATTATTGCTCCAAGTGCTATAGCTTTAACATATTTTGGTGTAGAAGGATTACTTATGGCATTTGCATTTGTCATTACTTTACTCCAAATAACCTTTAGTGGGCCTTTGTTAAATTTTTGTAATTTTTGTAAGTTAATTTTAGATATATCAGTAGTTTTGAATTTATTGAATAGTTTTAAGGATTCAAAACGAACAGAGTCTGTTAATTTTGTATAACTAGATTCTGGAAATACATTGTTTGATGATAAAACATCATTTCTATTTTTCAAAACAATATCTTTTAAATATTCAACTCTAGACTCTCCTATGATTGTAATAATTACATCATTTACTTCTTCAAATTCCTTATGTTTATTTCCAAACTCAAGTGATAATAAGAAGTACTCAAGGAAAATTCTTTCTACAGACTTTTTATTTAAGTAAATTAAAAGCTCTTTAATTGGATATAAATCATTGTATTTAGACTTATATTTGTTCATTTTAATGCTTTTGATATAAGCTCGTATTTGAGAATCTGTTTTTTTAAAAAATATATTTTTAGAATTATATGTATAGAATAGTAGTTCAACAAGAAAAATGTTTTCAAGTTCGTTTAACATATTTTTCATAAGCTTATCATATTTATTTTTATTGAACAACATTTATTATGAGCACCTTTCCTTATTATTGGACATCTATTTATTTACCTCTATTTGATATATCCCAAAGTTTTGTTGCTGTTTTACCCCAACTAACCGAAGCTTTAACACATTTTGCGCATAATTCTTCAACATCTTCTGGATGTAGTATTTCAGTTGATTTCGCCTTTGAAGCAAGCACCATATTTTTTAATTTATTTGGATTATCTAGTAAAGGGCAAGGTCTTAGATGGTTTTTATTAAAAGGTTGATTTGCCTTATATTGCATGAATAGTGGTGATTTATAAGCTTCAATAAGCGTATTTTTATAAATGCTTGAATCAGAATAGTGAATAAATGCACAAGGTTCAATATCTCCATTTGCACTTATATGAAGATATTGTCTTGCACCAGCTATGCAGCCTTCAGAAAATTCACCATCATTCCAAAAATCTATTGTAAATAATGATTTAGATTTTCTAAAACCTCTTAGTTGATGATACATATATTCTCTTTGTTTTGCGGTGACCATCAATTCTGGTACTGCATTTTTTCCAATAGGCATGTATGTGAAAAACCATCCGAATTTCGCACCATTATTTATCATTTCATCAAAAAACTGTTCGCTACCGATATTCTCGGTATTATTCTTTGTACAGCATGAGGAAAATCCAAATGGTAACTTTTTCTCTTTTAGTAAACTCATAGCGTTCACAACTTTACTATAGGTTCCTTTTCCTCTTCTAGAGTCAGTATTTTCTTCATCTCCCTCAATTGATATAGCCGGTATAAAGTTTTTAATTCTTAACATTTCATTTGTGAATTTTTCATCAATCAATGTTCCATTTGTAAATGCAAGAAAAAGGCAATCATTATGTTTCTCACATAACTTGATAATGTCTTTCTTTCTAGTTAATGGTTCGCCACCAGAGAAAATATACATATATGTTCCATGATCTTTACCTTGTTCTATAATATTGTCTAACGTCTCAAAAGACATAGAAAGTTTATCGCCATAATCAGAAGCCCAGCATCCAACACATTTTAAGTTACAAGTGCTAGTTGGATCCATCAATATTGCCCAAGGTATATTGCAGTCATGCATCTTCTGTGCAAGTTTTCTTTTCTTTGCGCCAATAATGGAGATGTTAATAACAAAATTTTCAAATATAGTTCTTCTAACATTTTCATCTATGTCAGTCCATAAACTTTTCGTGAATTTATACCAATTATTATTTTTATCATCAATAAGTTTACTGATATTATCCAATTTTGCCGTTAATTCTTCATCGTTATTTCGTCTTTTTGTCCATTTTAAAATTCTTGGAATATTTTTATCTGGATTTTTGTTTAACATTTTCAATGCTCTTTTTGTTGCAAAAATTCTTATTCGTTGTTTTAAATTTTTAGTTTTCATAATTTCCTCCATAGAAATATTATATACATCTGTAACATTTGGAACAGATGTTGCATTTGTTACATGTATATGATATCATTAGTTGTAGGGAAAAAGCAAGATACAAAAAGGGACAAAATGTAACATAATTTATAAACTTGGAAAAGTGGGTGTTAGTATTGAAAGAAAATAAACAAGTTATAAGAAGCAGGGAATGGATATTTAATGCTTTAGTTATTTTAATGAAGAAAAAAGAATTTAAAGATATCAAAATTGGAGAGATTACAGAAAAGGCAGGTGTAGCTAGGCTGACTTTTTATCGTAATTATGAATCTAAAGAGGACATAATATTAAAAAAAGGGAATGATATATACAATGATATAATATTAGAATTAAAAAAGATTTCTAATGAAGATAATGCTGTTTATAAATCTATCTATAAAATAGTTACTATTTTTGATGAATACGCTAATTTATTTTCATTATTGTTAAAAAATAGACTAGATTATCTAATATTACAATCATTTGAGTCTAAAATTTCTAATATTTTTAATACTATTTCAAATCTAAATAGTTCAAATAAATATCTTGTAAAATTTTATGAAGGTGCCTTATTTTCAATAGCAGTAGAATGGGTGAAAAATTCAAGAAAAGAAACAGTTGGTGAAATGACAGATATCATTTTTTCAATTATATCCGAGAAAGGATTAGTTGTTGTATAACAATAGATTGTATAATAAGGCAAAGTCTTAATTGATTAATAAAGTTTTAAAAGAGAATAGACAAGAAGTATACTAAAATATTACAAGAAATGAGGATAAAGAAATGAAAAAGAAAATTGGATTATGTTTTTCAGGTGGTGGCGCTCGAGGAGCTTATCAAATTGGAGTAGCACAAGCTTTAGAAGATATTGGTATTTATAAGAATATATCAGTCTTCTCTGGTACTTCAATTGGAGCAGCTAATGTTGCAGTATTAGCATCTACTTCAATTAATAAAGCAAAGAATATTTGGTTTAATATACCAAAAAAGGCTTTGATAAAATCAAAGCCTTTTCTTAATAAATTAAAAGAAGAGAAATTGAATGCTTTAAGTAGTGGAATATTTACAATGGATACTTTTGATGAAATTTTAATTAACAATATAAATCATAAAAATATAAAAAATAAGGATGTTTTTGTAACTGTTTCTGAGAGTGGTGATGAAGCTAAAGGTTTATTTGAATTAGTTAAGTCTTCATACAGTCATTTTATTAAAAAAGATACAAAAGTACTATATATACCTTTAAAAGAATTAAACAAAGATGAAATTATGAAAGTAGTAAAAGCATCTTGTTCAATACCGGTAGTTTTCCCAGCAGTAAAAAATGAAAATAAAAAGTATTATGATGGGGGAATATTTGATAATACTCCAATTAAACCACTAATTGAAAAAAGCTGTAATGAAATAATTATAGTGGGAATATCATTTTTTCTCTCCTCTAAGATTACAATGAAAAAATATCCAAATGTTACTTTTCATGAGATAAAACATAAAGGATACTTAGGGGGAGTTCTCGACTTTAGTAGTAAACATTCTAAACAAATTTATGATTTTGGTTATGAAGATACAATAGCATATTTTGAGAATAAGGCTATTAATTAGTAGAGAAAAGATGTCAATAGAAAAAAAGATATGATAAAGATATCTTGAGGATGAAACAATAAACTATAAGATAGTTAATTGTTTCTTAGAGGTCCTTATATATCTATATATGCATAAAGGACAGATATTTCATCCCCGAAAATGCTTTTAAATATTCGCGAATTATCAAGGAAAATTAGTTTCCAAATAAAACTAATTTTCCTTGATAATAAATATTTAATTTAGTATAATTTCAATGTAAGAGTTTTTAATGAAAAAACTATATTTTTTTTGCTAATTTTCTTAACTTATATCACAAACAAGGAGGAGCAATTATGTTATTAAAATCTATCTTAGAAAAGTATCCATCATCAAAAGATTATGTGATAGAGATCTTGCTTGATTATCAAGCTTCCAAAGACACTAATTACATTTCAGAAGAAGAAATCATAAGAATAGCAAAACATCTAAATACATCGAATAGCCATATTTATGGTGTAATGTCTTTTTACACACTACTTTCAAATGGAACACCAAGAGGAAAGAATATTATTCAAGTTTGCAATGATGTCCCTTGTTATTTAAACGATGAAACGAATGTTCTAAAGACAATTGAAAGAGAACTAGGAATTAAAGTTACAGAAACAACTAAAGACCAGTTATTTACACTAGAACATACTAGTTGTATTGGGTGTTGTGATGAAGCCCCAGCTATGAGAATAAATGATAAAGTTTTCACAAACCTTTCCGATAAAAAGATCGTAGAAATCCTTTCGAAAATTAAGGGAGGTAAAGAATAATGGAAATGAATTTATTGACAAAAAGATTTGGATTAATTGATCCATTATCTATTGACGAATATATTAAATATAATGGTTATGAAATGTTAAAAAAAGCTGTATTAATGAAAAAAGAAATAATCATTGATGAAATAAGCAAATCACGTTTAAGCGGTAGAGGTGGAGCAGGATTTCCTACTTCATATAAAATGAAAAGTTTTGCTAGTGAAACTGGCGATAAATATATTGTTTGTAATGCTGATGAAGGTGAACCTGGTAACTTTAAAGACCGCATGTTAATGGAAAATGATCCTCACCAAATAATTGAAGGTATGACAATTGCTGCTTATGCAACTGGTGCTACAAAAGGTATTATTTATATACGTGGGGAATACACAAACGCGCAGAATATTATGAGACACACAATTAAAGAATCACTAAATAAGGGAATGATTGGTAAAAATATATTAAATGCAAATTTCGATTTTGATATAGTAGTTCGTTCTGGAGCAGGATCTTATGTTTGTGGCGAAGAGTTTGCCTTAATTGAATCATTAGAAGGAAAACCAGGAAGAACAAGAGTAAAACCTCCTTTCCCAACAACAAAAGGGATTTATAATAAACCGACATTATTAAACAATGTTGAAACATTTGTAAATATACCATTAATAATGAATATTGGTGGCGAAGAATATGCAAAAATTGGCAATAGTAAATCAACGGGAACTAAATTAATCAGTTTATCAGGAAACGTTAAAAATAAAGGATTATTTGAAGTCCCTTATGGTACAACACTTAAAGATGTAATATATAAACTAGGAAACGGTATAGTAAATGATAATAAAATTAAGATGGTTCAACTAGGTGGAGCTTCGGGAGTAATAATACCACCGGAATTATTAAAGATGGAAATAGATAATGAAGGCTTTGATGGATTTAATTCAAAAATTGGTGCAGGTGCTATTATTGTTATTGATGAAAGATTTGACTTATTTAAGATATTACTTAAAACAATGAAATTTTTCACTCATGAATCATGTGGAAAATGCACACCTTGTAGAGAAGGTAATATCCAACTAGAAATGATTATTAAGAAATTTATTGATTATAAAGCAACAAAAGAAGATTTAATTTCTTTAGAATCACTTTCATTAGTAATGCAGCAAACATCGCTTTGTGGATTAGGACAAGCCTCACCAACAGCAATCGTTTCTTCAATGAAATATTTTCCTAATGAATTTTCAAATAGAATAATAGAAAGCAAATGGAGTTAAAAGTATATTATGGTAAATTTAAGAATCAATAATATGGATATATCAGTTTCAGAAAATATGACAATTTTAGAAGCTGCGAATGAAAATAATATAAAAATACCGACATTATGTCATTATCCAGATTTAAAAATTAATTCTGAATGCCGTATATGTGTCGTAGAGATTGCTGGTCAAAAAACCTTACCTACTTCTTGTGCAACTGTAGTAAGAGAAGGCATGGATATTAATACTAATTCACCACGTGTTTTAAATGCGAGAAAAACAATCACAGAGTTAATTCTATCTAATCATGATTCAAACTGTACTGCTTGTCAAAAGAGTTTGAATTGTGAGTTACAATCCCTTGCTAACTCACTAGGAATAGATGAAAATAGATTTCCTTCAGTACTTGAAAAGAAACCACTTGACGATACAAACCCTTCAATAGTAAGAAACTTGAACCGTTGTATTAAATGTGGTCGTTGCGTTGAAATGTGTAAAAATGTTCAAGCAATGCACGTATTAGAATCAATGGGTAGAGGACACACTGTTGAAGTAAAACCAGCATTTGGAAAATATTTATCTGATGAATTTTGTACATTTTGTGGACAATGCGCTAGTGTTTGCCCTGTAGGTGCAATTTACGAAAAAGATAACACAGATCTTGTCTGGGAAGCTTTACATGATAAAGGTAAATATGTTATGGTTCAAATAGCTCCTGCTGTTAGAGTTTCAATAGGTGAAGAAATCGGTCAAAAATCTGGTGGTATATATACAGGAAAATTAGTTACAGCAATGAAACATTTAGGATTTGATCATGTTTATGATACAGATTTTACTGCTGATTTAACTATTATGGAAGAAGGAAGCGAGTTAATTAAGAGAATAAAAACAGGTGGTGTCTTACCAATGATAACTTCTTGTTGTCCTTCTTGGGTTATATTTGCTGAACAAAAGTACCCAGAAATTTTAGATCATATATCAACATGTAAATCCCCACAACAAATGTTTGGTACTTTAGCTAAAACATACTATTCTGAAAAAGAAAATATTAATCCTAAAGACATATTTGTTGTTTCTGTAATGCCGTGTACTTCTAAAAAATATGAAGCTACGCGTCCTGAAATGAGAATAGATAACGATAATCCTGATGTTGATATCGTATTAACAACTAGAGAATTAGGGAAAATGTTCCGCCAAATGGGAATAGATTTTGACGATTTAAAAGAAACAGAATTTGATAACCCATTCGGTATAACTACTGGAGCAGGTGCAATATTTGGTGCATCAGGAGGAGTAATGGAAGCAGCATTAAGAACTGTTTATGAATTAGTAAACGAGAAAGAACTTGTAGATATTAATTTTATGAGTATTAGAGGACTTGAAGGTATTAAAGAAGCAGAGATAGACCTTGGAGGGAAAAAAGTTAAAGTAGCTGTTTCTCATACACTAGCTAACGCTAAAATACTTGTTGAACAGATTATTAATAAAACATCTCCATATGCTTTCATTGAGATAATGAGTTGCCCTGGTGGGTGCATTGGTGGTGGTGGCCAACCATATGGTACTACAAACAAAGTTAGACAAGAACGTATTGATGCTACATACCAAGTGGATGGTGAAATGGTTTATCGTAAATCACACGAAAATCCAAGTATTCATGCATTATACAAAGAGTATCTGGATGTGCCACTAAGCCATAAAGCACATGAGTTATTGCATACTCATTACAATAGTAAAAAATCTAATATTCAAAAATAACTATTTTTAAGAAAGACTATGTAGAATTCACTCCTAACATAGTCTTTTGATTTATCATGAATATTAAAATTAGTTTTAGAGAATAGATAAAATATTTACTATATTATCTTGATTGTAGTATAATAAAAAATAGGAATCCTTATAAAAAAACGTTAAGTACATTTACGGAGGTCTCTGTATGACAATAGATATTTTTAGTTTTAGCCACTTTTTATATGTTATTGCAATACCAATTGTTATCGGTGGCATGTATTTTGCATTTAGAAATAGAACAGAAAAGTTTAAATATTTTTTCTTATTTGGACTAACATTATTAGCTTGGGTAATCCATTTTTCACGTATTTGGTTAGAACCTAATCTTTTAACATATAATTTGTTTTTTACAGACTTATGTGGGTTTTCTACTTTAATGTATCCATTCTTCTTCTTATCTAAAAATAAAGTCTTTAAAGACTATATGTATTATTTAGGTGCTTTGTTTGCTTTTCTTTCACTAGCATATCCTAACAATATAGATGGTAACCCAATGTTTGAATTTAATACAATAAGATTCTTTTTTGCTCATGTTATTTTAGTTGGTGTTCCAGTACTTCTTGTATTATGGAAAATGCATAAACCAAACATCCGTAATTTAGGTTGGATGTTTGTATTCTTAATGCTTGGTGGAATTTACAATATGGCTTTAACATCTTTCTTTGTCGAAGTAGGATTAAGAAATAATCTAGCTAATTATATGGGTATTTGGGGTCTTGGTGGCGATATATTTGAATTATTTGAAATAGTTGCTCCTTGGCTAACATATGAAAAAGAAATTCAAGGTGTACTAGTTGAAGTACCAATACCATTCTTTTATATAATCCCTGGAGCATTTCTTGTATATATGTCAACCTGGGTCTTAATGAGTATTCCTTTTATTGATTTTAGGAGAAATAAATAAAATAAGAAAATAAAAAAAGCTATTTTAGATTTAATTCTAAAATAG
>CBDUWI010000022.1:0-10045 GCA_965370885.1 uncultured bacterium
ACTTAACAATAGGACCACAAGATACAGGAACCATCTTTCCATTCAAAGCATCAGAAAGAGCAACTCCAATTATTACACTTGTTACGGTAGTGTTCTTAACTTTAACTTCTCGAAAGTTAGTTCCAAGTTCAACTACATCTCCTTCAAGAATAGAAAGTTTGCTTTCCATGGCCCCTTTGGTTTCCCCACCACGGGCGTCACTTCCTTCGGCCAAAAAGTTCTGAATGAAATCATTAGGACTCCAGCCATAAGTAAAACCAGTTGTTTCAGTCGGCAATGTACTAGCCATATCTTTTTCACCTCCTCATTTAGATTGTTTCTTTTTTTTAATTTACGTTAATTAGTCTTCTATCAATTTCCCATCTTTTGAAAGCTCAATAAGAGCTTCTTCATAACTTAATTTTTTGTCATCAGCATATTTCTGAACATCTGCTTCTGTAAGGTTCTTACCAGTTCCAGTAGGATTAATTTCAGATCTACTTAATTCAGAATCTGAAAACCTAAATTCTTCTGGAATAGAAGAAAAGACCTTATGGAAAATATCTGCAAGCCCATAATCAACATCTTTAGGCTCCTCTTTATCTTCCACTTTTTCAGACAAAGTAATAACCACATCTTTTGCTTTATCTGAAAGTAAAATTGGTTTAATCACTTCAAGAGTCGCAGGGAAAATCCCCAATTCAGAAAACTGACGAAGCCTATTTTCTACATTTACTTTATACTTTTCATCCTGCAGAGTTTCATTAGACTTCATAAGTTTAGTGACATTACCACTTAGAGCTTTAATGTCCTCAGAAAGTTTTTTGACAGTTTCTTCTTTTTCTGCTGAAAGGTTCTTAACTTCCTCTTCTTTAGTCTTTAATGCCTTAGTAGCTTTTTCAAGATTAACCTTCAGTTCATCAAGAACTTTAGTATCATCTTCTTTTTTTGTAGATTTCTTTTTCTTTTCTACATCTTTAAGCTCTACAATGGCATCTTCGACTTTTTTAAGATTTCCTGCCAAATCAGATAATTGTTTTTCGACTTTCTTATCTGTCTTATCCTCCGTTTCCAGTTTTGTGATACTTTCTTTAATTCCTTCTTGCTCTTTTTGTAACTCTTCCAAAGTCTTCATATCAAAGTTCACCTCCTCTGTTAAATTAAAATCAAATTCTTCTTTGAGTTCTTCAAATTCCATTACTTGACCATCTTCACTTAAAGAAACTGGTTTCATACCTTTTAAGAAAGGTCTATTTGTGAGTCCTCCTCCTAGCAGACAAGGGCCATAGGAATTCTTAATCTCTCTTTCTATAATTACACCATTTTCATCTTCTACATCCTCAAAATCATAGGCTATATGATTATCTGTATACTCAGCAGAAAAATATCTAAACTGTTTAGCCTTAATTGCTTTCTTTCCTTCTGTTGTTAAAGACATAGTCGCCATCAAACTCTCATCTTCAACAAACAATTTACTCACCCAAGCTACTGCTCCTAATTCTGGTTTATGTTGAAAATCAAAAGCAATTTCTTCTTGAGGAATATTTGCATTAAAGTTCTTGATCATACCATTAAAAAACTGATCATTAAATCTAAGAACTCCCCACCAAGGATGCCTAAATCTTCCAGTTTTTAAGATTTGAACATCTACAGATTTTTCTTTATCTGCTAATTCAAAAGTTTTAAAGATATCTTCAGAAAGAGGAAAGGAGAATTTACGAATTTCTGTTTCGGATTGCTTCTTAGATTTACTTTTAATACATTTATCTCTATAAGGTTTAATTTTTGCAATTAACGATGAACCGGCTTTCTTAACTCCATTAACTCCATGAGCCAATTTCCAAGCAGCCATTACTCCAGCACCATTAACCGATCCATCAGAATTTCTATATGGATATTTTTTATTCTTAGAATCAAAGAAATGGCTAGAAGGAATTTCTTTCCGCTTAGTTGGAGCTTTCCAAGTTTCTAAAGCATGATTTTCTACATAAACCATCAATTCGTCAAATTCTGAAGTACCTTCTTCGACATCAGATAAAGACGCTAGGAAATCTTCATCTAGTTTCCCTGCTTTTTTAAGAGTAGCAGTACAAATAGCCCATGCAGATTTTTCACTTTTCCCTTGTTTTTTTAAATCTTTTACACATTTATCAAGAATTGCAGGAATTTTAATCACCTCCCTTCCCCACAGGAATTTTTACAGAAAGATAAAAATAGTAGTATACCTCTATATAACATAAGTTCTAAAAAAAGACAACTAAAATAACATTTATCAGAAACAAAATTCTATTCCGAATTATCCTACAAAATTTAAAATTTCTTTGACAAAATTTTTAAAAAATGACATTTTTCTATTCTTCAATTACGCTCATTGTAATATCTGATTCAAACTTATTATAAGTTCCATCAGGTAATTGCTTATCCGTGATAATCCTAGTAGTTACTTTATAAGATCTTCCAGTAATTCCTCCCTTAACTCCTACATTAACATAGTTAGAAAAATTTAAAGTTCCAGCTATTATTTCAGTGGTAGAATCTCCTTCTGTACTATAAGTTCCTAAAACATCTGAACTAGTTATTAGTTCTGTAGACTCTAATTGTTTCGAAAAATCAAATTTAATAGTAAAGGATTCCCAAGGCTGTTTCGACATTGAACTAGGGCTTGTAGGCATAATGCTCTCCTATTTTTTAAAGATTAATAGTTATAAGAAATTTTTATGCTGCAAAAATATATTTTTCGGTTGAGAAAATTTTTCATATGCTGAGGCATAATTCTGATATCTACACTGAGGGCATTTAGATATATCTGGCATTATATTCTTTCTTTTTTCCCATAAATCCCAAAAAGAATCTTCAGCTAAACTTCCTAAGCAAAATTTTTCATTTAAACGATATTGACAACAAAAATAAACCTTAGAATCAGCTCCAACTATTCCAATTAATCCAGCAATTAAGCATGGGAGATTATCTTTTGCAATATATCTATCAGTAACAATAACTTTATCTCCATTTATATTTTCAGGTAATTCAAATTTTCTACCATTAATCCATGCTGGCTTAAACTGAATATATTTGATTCCTATTCCACTTAGAGTTTCTTGAATTTTTTGAATTCCACTTACATTTTCTTCACAAATTACATAGCTTATTCCAATATCCGTTTTGTCATCATTAACAGCATCCTTAATATTTTTCATTACTCTATTAAAAAAATTCTTTCCCTTGATCTCATGATAACTTTTTTCATCATAAGCATCCAAGCTAATTCTTATGAATTTAAAATGATCAAGATTTTCAACTTTATTAAGAAGAATTCCATTAGTTATTAATCCTATTTCAAATCCTAAAGAGTATGCTTTTGATACCATATCATTAAATCTAGGATTCATTAAAGGTTCTCCTCCACCTGTAAAAGTAATTGATTTAACTTTTAAAAGTTTTAATTCAGTTATTAAATAAGAATAAATTTCCCAAGGCAAAATATCTCTATTTCTTTTTAAGCTTTTCTTATACATGCAAAAAGAACAGCTAAGATTACAAGCATTAGAAGGATCAATTTCACATGTAATCGGATAAACTTTCTTACCCTTTTTCATGTCTGAAATTTTATCCATATAATATATGATCTTATTTTCCATCTTATGTTTTCCACCATTTTTCCACATATTCAAAATTATTAGTCTTCCAATATTCAACCATAGTTTCAAGATCTTGACTTCTAAGATATTTAATATTAAAATACTTTTGTTCAATAGGAATCTTTTTCTTCATCTTCCTTATTTTGTGTTCTCCAGCTAAATGACGATATCCTAGAATCTTTCCCCATGTTCCTCGATTAATACAATTATCATCAGAATCATAATCATGAGCAAATTGGTCTTCTGATGGATTTTCAGGAACTTTCACTTCTTTAACTCCTGTTTCTTGAATAGCTAATCCCATTCTATTTTCAAAACTTCCATATTGATGATCTAGTGGAACAAATCCTTTTTCTAAAAAATTGACTATTTTAAAAAAGGCAAGCTTTTTAACTAAAAAAGACTTAGATCCAACAAATGGCTTTGCATGTTTTTTATTCCTAGTTGAACAAGAAATGATATCTCCTTTTTCTGATTCAAGCATTTTTTGAATCTTAGTGATCCCTTCAGGTTTTTCTAAGACACTATCTCCTCCAATAACAAAAATATAAGGAGCTGTAGATCCTAATAAGATATCACACCCATGTCTAAACTGCCAAAACTGAGGATAAGCTGGCCCAGGAATCTCTGATGTAGGCTGTTTCATAAAAAACTGATCTACTAGATTAAACATTTCGGGAGTAGGCATATGAGTATCATATCTTCTTCCAGGATTATCATACATTAACAAGAGCCATCCAATAGATTTAACACTTTCTAAACAAGCTTGAAGAAAACATAGTTGTCCAGAATATGCTGAAATTAAAACATTTATTCCATTATTCCATTTATCTACTTTCTCTTGAGTAATTTTTTCTCTCTTTTTAATCCAATCATCATCTCCCATCTTTCTCTCCTGAAACAAAATGATCTATAATTTCATAATAAGTATGATCTTTAATTTGCTTAATAGAAGGCTCAAATATATTATTAGGATTAAAACTTATTGCTTGCCCAAGATCAAATGCTCTTCCTCCCATTTTTTTTATTCTACCTATTATTGTTCTTCCATACAAACTTCCAGTAACTAGAACAAGATCCCAATAATTTGGATCAAAATTTTTTGTGAAATTATTCATCACTTCATATCTTTCATTAAAATCATTAGATAAAGATAATTGGTAAAATCCTAATTCTTTTGGCTGAAAAGGATTTCTTCTATTAAGTTCTTCTAAAGAATCATGTGGTCCTACGTATAAAATTTTTCTTCCTTTCATTATATCATATAAATTTAATTCAAAATCAAAAACAAAAGAAAGATATCCTTGCAATGAAGAACAAAACTTTGTCTTATTATTTATTATTCTAGCTTTGTTGTATACTTCATCTGCCCAATCTAAAATTCCCCTCCATTTATATAAATCACTTAATGCCCCTTTATAAAGATCAGGATGATCTATGTAATCAGCTTTTTTCATACTTTCAATGAGTTCTTCAATTAACTTTCTTCCAATTTTATCATTTGGAATAGCTAAATCCGGATGCTTAAATCCAACATGAGTAAAGTCTTTTTCATTAAAGAAATAATCATATAAATACCTCAACCCAAGATCACCTAGCCTAATAGTTGAAAAAGGCTTTCTTTTATTAATACAATCATTTAAATTAGAAAGAACTTCAAATACTAACCATTCATTATCCAATAAATTCATTCCATCATCGATTACATAATCTTCAAAATTAGCATTAGAACTAACATCTTTCTTCCATATTTCAAATTTATCTTTAAAGAAATTATTTAAAATTAATTGATAATAAGGAATCCTTCCTCCTCTTTCTAAATGAAAAACACTTTTCCCAGAATCAATTTTAATAATTTCTTGTTTAAAAGCATTCTTAGCATTTTTAAAAGTATTCCACCCTGGATTTCCGCCACAACCAAACTCTATTCCATTTTTCAAAAATAAATCTTTGTTAATCATTACACACTGAGGAGTCGGAAGGTCTTCTCCTTCAAAAGGATAATCAAAAGGGGTGCAACAAAAAACATTTTCATCTTTCATTTTTTCAATCATTTCATTAATAATTTTTGAATCTAAAATTAATATATCATGATCTAAAAGAAGAACTAACCTATTTTTTGCTTCGTGAATTTTTTCATTAACACATTTTCCATGAGGAACATTCGTTCTACTATAAACAAATCTATTCTCATAAACAAGAACTTCATCTGGATTTAAATTTCTTTTTATAGATCTTAAAAGAGAATCAATTAAAATATGACATCCAGTTCTTTGTGTAATAATACTATATTTTTCCATCCATAAACTCGCTTATATAATAAAAGTTTGTATCCTTAGGAAGACTCTTAATGTTTTCTAAATAATCTCCAATGAATGCTCCTGGTCCAGATTGCCTATGTACATGACCATGAGCATGAAGAATATTTATATTAGGAATTTCTTTTCCTATATCCCAATTCCAAATATAACAAGGAATCTCATTATTAATATGTCCTGGAGTATAAACTGCTAACCAAAATCCTAAGTCTTTTAACGCAAGAACAAGATCATTATTATATCTCCAGTTAGGAGCTTTAAATCCTTTAATTATATTGAGATTACACCTTTCAAATTCTTCAATTCCTAAATTTATAAAATGTTTACATTGTTGATAATTAAGGTTCATAAATTCATAATTCATATGATAATATCCATGAAGAATAAATTCTATATTTTTAGGAAGATTATTTAGCCATTCTAAATTTTTATATAACGGAATATTTCCAAATCGAGGAATAGTAAACATAGAAATTTTAAAATTATCAAAATAATCAGATAAATCTTTAACAGATTCCATCACTTCTTTATGTTGATAACAAAAATCATCAAGAGAAAATATGCATTTCATTTTTAATTCCTTATTTAAAAACTAAAGAAGCAATATAGATTCTGCGTAGTCATATGGAAAAAGTTTATCAGAATATAAATCTCCAGATTTAATATATTTTAAAGTTAATAAATGTTTATAAAATCTATCTCTATATTCTCTAAAATCATCACAATATATTTTTTTATAGTCTTTGCCAATTCCTTTATCTTGAATCGAAGTTTTATGATATTTCCATAACATACTATTATTATGAAAAAAGAAAATATCTGGAATATATTTAGGATATTCTGAAAATTTATATAAAATCTCAAGATTTAACTTTTTTGCAATTTTCTTTTGTTCTTCATCTGGATTAGTAACAAGATCTTCATACCGAAGTTCATGATAAATTAAATGCTTATATTCATTCCTTGAATCAATGGCTCTTATCCATTGAATAATATAATGATTTGACCTTTCATAAACAACGTCTCTTCCATCTCTTATTATATTTATGATTTTGACTTCAGGATATCTATAAATATAATCAAGATGTTGTTTAATTCTAGCTTCACTACAATCACTTGAAAATATGGCTTTTTCATGCCTTTTTCCAACTAAAATGGCAAAATCTAAAATTTTTTTTCCTTCTATAACGGGAAGATTGCAAATATGTTCTTCATAATTATTTAATGCAAAAAAATTAGTTAATTCTATTTGTCTAGGAAAAACAAAAGTCTCCTCGAAATAATTAAATAAAATATTTAAAAGAGTCGTGCCACTACTTTCACTTCCAGTTATAAAAATTTTTTGCATAATATTTTCCTGATCAATTCTTTATCGCCTCTATGTGAAAAACTCTGGGAGAAGTTCCATGAAATTGTTGAATTAAGGTATTATCTTTAAAATATGTTATTCCTGCCGAACTGATCTCTATTACTTTCGGAAACACTTCTTCAAGCTCTTTTTTCATTTCTATCGAACCAACAGCAGAAGCTGGATTTCCCCAAGGAAGACCATCTTTTTCTAATTCTTCTTTAGGTCTTTCACAATTATCCTCAGTTATTCTAAATATTCCTCCATCTTTAAGAACTCTATATATTTCTCTAAAAGCTATATTATATTCTTCAATAGTTAAATACATTAAAGAATGAGATTCTGTTATAGCGTCCACTACTCCATCAGAAAACCCCTTAAGACCATCTTGCCATTTCCACTCTGGAATAATAATGTATTCGCCAGGATCTCTAGATTCTATAACATTGCCTATGTCTCCTCTTATATCCATATTTACAAATCCTTTAAGAGGAAATCCTCCGCAACCTAAATTAAGTTTGATCACATCTATCTCCTTTTTTTTAATTTAATATAATAAAAAATAAATCTTAACTTATGCCTACAAATGTATCTGAGGAGTCCTCAGACGATCTACAGTGAGTCTTCTATAAAATAGGCTTAGTTGGGTATGCCTTATTATTTTAGGAATTAATAATCGTATCTATCCATTTTTCTGGAATATACTCTTCTCTTGCATGTTTTTTTGCAGCTTCTCCCATTGTTCTTCTGGCTTGTTCTGAAGTGAAATATTTAATAGCTGTAATATGCTCTTGAAAACTATTGCATAAAATACCTGTTCCTTCGATCACTCTATCTTTAGCTCCAGAATGATTGTCGGCTATGACAGGTAAGCCTACAGCCATCGCTTCTAAAATTGTTTTCGGTCCTTGGTCTTCATATTTCTCCGGAAGTTTGTACCAAAATACATTTCCGTACCTGGGAAGATATTCAATTATTGCAGGATCATTTTTTCTATGAGGAACAACTTTCCCTTTAAATTTTGGATAATCAAGAAATGAAGGAGCTGGCATTAAATGAATTTCAATATCAGGAACTTCTTCTATGATATTTTCTAACATATCATTAAAGTTCTTAGGATATTTTACGTCGTTCTGAGAAGAGTGCCTTATTAATCTTAATTTTCCATCATAATTAGGAATACGTTCAAAATATCTAGTCAAGTCAGTAGGAGGAGGAAGAACTTTTGTCTTAAGAGCATAAAAGCTATCCCCTTTAGCTTTCATATAAGCTGATATGAAACTTTGTTCTAAGCTACTGTTTAAAAATAAGTATTGATCCCAATCTTGGGTCCATGAAATTTTCCCTATTCCACCCAGTCTATAGTTCACACACATAACTTTTCTTGATGCTTGTAGATCTCCAAATTTATCTGCTACTGCATCTTTGCCAAACTCCCAGATCCAATCGTTCGTGTAGAGCATTAAAATGTCACATGGTTTAGAGATTTCACTAAGATCATTTGTGAAATTTACTTTATCACTTCCTTTTTCTCTAAATGCTCCCGAAGGCTGTTCATTAGGAGAAATATATTGAACATCCCATCCCATTTCTATAAATCTATTTGCTATCCAAGTTGTTGAATGTTCAGCCCCTCCTGATCCTCTCCCGTTCATTACCATCTTTAAAAGCTTAGATTTTATTGTTTTCGGGACTAAACATTCGGGAGTATCAGGATAATCTTCTTCTTTGAGTTCAGGCAATATAGACTTCCTTAACCAGAGATGACAGCGATGTCCCCCTCCTGACACAAAGTTAAAATCATTTTTAATATACTTATCTTGCCAGAGTTTTTCATACTCTCTTCCAGCATCATGAACAATTATAATTTTAGCATTTTTAGAAGCTACTTTAGTTGAAAACTCCCTGGACTGACCCCCAGGCGGTCCATCAACAAATGCTAAATCAAATTCATTAAATTCTTTTAGATCAACTTTCTTCCCATCCCATTCTCTTATATCGCATCCGCTATTTATTTCTTGGACTTTAGTTATCCAATTAACATTCGTTTCGAAAGTAATAACATTTAAATTCATTTCATGAAATAATAATGTAGAGAGGCCTGTTCCAAATTCAAGAACAGATTTTATTTTATAATTCTTTATTACAGATAAAAGAAATTCCCAATCTCGATCTGTAATGCTCCCGCCACCCCATTCAAATCCCCATCCTTTTACTTTACTATTCCATTTTTCTTGTTCATCACTGACTATTTCAGGAATCTTCTTTCTGAGTTCTTTTATTACTTTTGGAGTGTTAATAGATTTCGAGATAGGATTAGGAAGAGTCGGTTTTCTAGGCTTATTAAAACTTAATCTTCCTCCTTCGTAAAATTGCTGAAATGCTCTCATTACATCTTCTGTCTTTATTATATCTACGCATTTAGGGTATCTTCTTCCATCTTCTTCTATTACGTTCTTACAAGCTTTTTCAAGATCACATGCCCAACAAGCATTTCTAGAAGAACAAGGAAGACATCCATCAGTACATAAATACTGATGCCTAGGATATCTAGTGAATCTAGCAGGTTCTCTCGCACCTGCAATCACAATGCAATTATGAACATAGAATGAATTGGCATCAAAAGCATTTACTTTAGGAACTTCACAATCGTAAACTTTCTTTTTTCCAATTTTAGTCTTTTTGATTAATTCGTCAACAAATTTAGTTTTTATCGATTTACGTTTTCTGAAATTCTCTATATCAACTAATTTTTGTAATTT
>CBDUWI010000023.1:0-9969 GCA_965370885.1 uncultured bacterium
TTCCCTTCTATTGATCCTGTCCTTCCATCATATCTATTTTTTACAATCTCCATTTTACCATCGTTATATAGATAAAATGTTATATCTGCTTTTTGCAATTTCTGTAGTGATGAATTTCTATACTCTTCAAATCCCTTCATATTCTCTCCATAATTGCTCGAATATAAATATCTCTCCCATCGAAATCAAAATTATTATTAATTTCTTTTACTTTAAATCGGTCTTCAAGTTCCCAGAAATATGTCATTCTATCAGGAGTCCAAATTGAAGCATGGGGATCAGGTGGTTGATTAAGTAATTCTGTTGTTAGAAGAATATTATGTGCTTCAAAATCTTTATCTGTTGGATCATCTTGTAAAATCATTGTTGCTAGTGTTTCATAATTTGGAACTATAACATCAATTGTAGAATTTTTAGTAGTTATTGTTGATATAAGATATATAAAATAAATTAATTTATCCATTGGGACATGTTCAAGAAATCTATAAATACATATTTTATCAAAAATTATTTTGGTTCTTTCCATAAATTCATAAATATCTGAATTACAATAGTAGATTTTTTTTCCAGATTTTTTCCAGTCTATCCAGTTTTTTTCGATAATATCTGGGGTAGTATTATGATAATACATTGTGTCAGTATTAATTAAAAAATAGTTTTCAGGTAAATCTATGGGGGTTACTTTACCAGCGGCAATATTTAAAATTGTATTCATTTTTACTCCTTTTCTATGGGTTGACATCTCCAGCCATACCAAGTTTTATTAGTACCAAATGATCTATGATTAATTTTATTTTTAAAACAAAAATTAACAAGATCATCAGTAATAAAAATTTTTCCTAATGGATTTCTGATTTTCCATATTTTTGATGATGGATTATCTTTTCCAGTTAATTTTCCTGATCTTGATTTACTTATTTTTAATTTAGTAGCTTCTGATTTTCCTCTTCCAAAATTTGGATTTTGGGATCCCCGTTTTCCGAACATATGATTTTTTTCTCCAAGTTGTTTATCCCCAATTTTACGTTTAGTTTTTTCGGATAAAATTGCTCCAATTCTAGTCCCTGGCTTGCCATACATTGCATTATTCTTACCAGCGTTAACTCCAGATATTGCCATGTCACTCATATTATCTTTATGAGTTCCAATATACAAATGTTCTGGGTTTATACATTTTGGATTGTCTTTTTTATGATCAACACTACACTTATGTAAAACCATTAAACCTTTTGGTATATTACCAACAAATAAATAATAACTGACTCTATGAGCATTATAGAATTTTATTCCATTTATTATTCTTCTAAACTCTCCGTATGTTTGAGATGGAGTATCTTGATAAATCCAACAACCATTTTTATCAATCTTAATCTTACTTAGTAATTCTTCTTTAAACTTTCTTCTTTCTCTAGTATCCATATTTTACCTCACAAATTCAGCCACGATACTCTTAGTAAAGGGCTCAATATAAAATTTAAAATATCGTTCTCGGTCAATATCATTTATATCCATAATTCTTAAAGCGGATTTTGAAACTTCAATTTCTCCATACTCTTTTAAAAATATATTAACTTTTGTATCATTTATGGGAATGCCAAATAAATTAGGGTTATCTTCTTTCATAAATTTATCTTTTATCCTTTGAAGAGATTTAAAAATTGAAGTCTTATTTGCATAATTAATTTTACAAATTTGTTCATAAATTCTATCCATCTGCTCATAACGAAAAGGAACTCCTTTAATAATTATATCAAAGTTACTTGCTCGAGCAAGATACATTTTTTTATCAAATGAACATATAAAGATTTCAAAATGATGACGATAATCTAATGGCATATTATTTAAATCAGTTACAGATAAAACCTTTGTTATGATTATACCATCATATTGCCGTAAAATAATTTCATCTTCTTTTATTTCATTAACCATAATATATTCATCTATTAATGAATTTGTAGTATTTCTTAATAGAGATGTTATCCTGGGATTATCTCGCATCATTTTTCCTATTTGGATGTTTCTTTCTTTTTTATTATCTTTATCCAAATGAGATATATTTATATTATGGTTTTTTAAAATATTATAATGACATGCTGATATATCATAAGAATAAACATCTCTTAGAACTAATCTATAAACAGTGTTTATCTTCATCTTAAGTTTTGGGTGTGTTATAAAACGAATTTATAACACACCCATTCTCCCTTATGAAAGAATTGTTGTAATTACATTATCAATTTGTAAGTGGTGATTAATATCTGTAATTGATTCTTGTCGTTTGATTAACCAATCAATTATACTTTGCTTACTTGTAAAATCATCAAGAACTTTAGTAGTTTGTTTATACAGAAGTTGCAGCGATTCTTTATCTAATTCTGCTGCTAAATTTACTATTACTTCATTTACATCTTTAAATTTAATAATTAAGGAAGAATCATCTTTCCCTAATTTTGTTTGATCATATGGTAATAACTGATCATTTAATTTATTACAAAATGATACAATGAGTCCTGTTTTTATACCATACGCTTTAAGAAATAAATTTTCTGAATATTGATAAATAATTCTGAAACCATTATTATAAACATTCATAGATATTGCAGGAAGATCTATAACTTTTTGTTCATCAGCTCTTTTAAATAATTCAACTTTCTTCTTTAGTGTGCCGTCTTCCATTTGTTCATTTGATTCATGAGGAAGAACAACAATAATATCTGATCTTGGATCTAATCCTCTGATTTTAGTCTTTAATTGTTTTATATCAGGTTCAAATATACTTCCATACTGTTCAAACCAATCTGATAAATAAGATGTTCCAACAGTTATTTCTGCTGAATCTGATTCTTGAACTTCATCAGTTGGGTCTGTTGCAACACCTTGAGTTTCTTCTTTTCCCTCAGTATCTTCAGTGGCTAAATCAAGATCTCCTTCTGAAAAAATTTCTGGTGGTGTTGGTTCATTTGATTGAACCATGTCGGTTAAATTTTCGTTCATTTTTTACAATTCTCCTTTGGTTTTATTTTCAATCCATTTTTTACTATCTAACTCAGGATTTCTTCTCCATGAGTCAACGTCAACTTCTACATATGCTTCTAAAGCTGCTCCAGCTAATGCTAATAATTTAATAAGGTTTTCATATGCCTCTACTGGACCAGTCCCTCCATTCTTAGATTCAATTGTATCTTTTAACCAATCTGGAAACTTTTCTTTTGGAGACCATACTCCAGCGTACGCTTTTTCTACTCTATTCAAATAGATTTTTAAGAAAGTTATAAAACTGGCAAGATTAAGTGTTGGATTATTTTTATAATCCCCGAAAACACATGTTTCATAATCTCGTTCTTTAATAAATAATTTAATTATATCAGACTGTTCCAAATTATGTAGACCCCCTTTCGTGTATTTTGTTTTGAGCTGCTTCAATAAATAACGTTCTTGCTTCTTCTGTATTACCATATTTTGAGTATAAGTCTTTTGCTAAATCAATAACTCCTAATTTTGAAAGGACTTTTGTTACATGTTTATTAATATTAAAATATGGAAATTCCCCACACATTTTAGCTGGGCATACTTGATAATATCTTCTTAATTTACCAGGATTTGATCCTGTTATAAACATTAAATGGCTTCCATAATCTTTAAATGTTCTATATTTATGTCTGGTTATTCTATATCTACACATCAATATAGCATATTGATTTCTTGCATATTTTGGAATTCCTGGTATTTTATCCCAATATTTCATTTTATCTTTTCGAGATTTTAAAAACCAATCTTTCCAATCATGAAATTCTCTTTCATAATATCCAGATCTAAATTTATAAATATCTCCTTTTTTATGGGTAGTAGATTTATCAGAAATGGGCTCTCTTACACATTCAGCTGATCCTTGTGTATTCCCACTTCTCATCCGTATTCCAAATGCACGATATTCATAACCATAATGTTCTGGTTCAAGTTTCCATGGCTGGATAATCATAGTTTTCTTTCTGGATCCATATCTCCCATCAATTCTCCATCTTCACCCCATCCTTGATTTGGATCATCCTCTGATCGTTTAGAAGGTATTTCTCCTTTATAACAACGTGAATGAATTGCTGCTATACCATTGTTTTTTTCTTTCTTAAACATTAGATTACAGACATCATTCCATTTCAGTTTCCACTCAATAGACTCGGTATTTTTATCAAATACTCTACCATAAGAGTTATACTTTCCTTCCATCTTATCTATAACAACACCATCTTTTAAAAGAAATAATTTAACTGGTTCCCCAGTGAAACTATTAGACAATATTGGTCTGTTACATTCTTGACATATAAAACTAAAACATCCCATTATATAAACCTCCTTCCGTCGAATCCCCCAGCTATCCCTTTCCAATTAATTGCAATTGCTTCTGATGTATGAATTGATTCCTCGTGACTACAATTTATTAGCCAATCATGAACTCCTGGAATGTTATTTATATCAACAGATATATTACGAATTGCATCTTCAACAAACATTGGGTTTTCTGCTGCAACCCTTGCAATCTCTTGCTCATCTTCTCTTTTTATTATAGGATAGGGCAAAGTTTTAATACTATGTTCAACTGCTTCAATAATATCTTCTAACCAAATATAGTGTGGTTCTCGTGTTTCCACTAAAATATTAGCAAAGGATCTTTGGTTGTGAGGAAAACCATGTTTTCCTTGACTTTCTAAATGATAACATAGTTCAGCAGAACATGGACAATAAGAAGCATATTGAACTACAACCCCCTGGTAAAATCTATATTCTGTTATCATATGATCCATATTTTCTTCTTCTAAAATATTACAATTATACAGTTGACCTTCAAATCTACATTTATAATAGAGAGGAAATTCATTGTTAGATTTAATTGATTTTTTTAATATAGGAAATCTAAATTCAAACTTTATAAAACTGGCAGTTCCCCCAACATTTTTTCTAATATCTTCTAATATTAATTTAATCAATGTATGTTTTAATGGAAGATCAAGATATGGTTTTAATGTTCTTATTAACCGAGACATTGAGATTCCTTTTGTGTTTTCATCCAAGTTAGTCCTCATTGAGACATTGGCTATTAACTGATGGAAGCCACCATACTTAGATTCTAATTTAAAAGGAAGCTCAACATTTTCAACCCCCACTTGCTTGATTGGTATTTGAATGCTTGGTTTATCTGTTTGTATATCTGGTAAATCTTTTATCATACTGTAAAACCCTCCTTTGATAATATTGTAATAATAGATTCTATATATTCTTTTTTCCATTCTATAAATTCTGCTAAAATATCAAGAGGTTTAATATCATCCTCCTTATCGTTTGAACAATGAAAATGATAATATGGTCTTATTCCATATATTGGATCTTCGTTAGTATCACGAACTATATTATCATTTTCATCTTGATAAAAATAGAAATCTGTGGTTTCATATGAACAAACAATTGGAGATTTACACACTGGACATAAAAATTCTCTCATATAACCTCCTTTGTTAAATCTAAATCTTTAATATTAAATACATGAACCTTTTCTTTCTTAGCTTTCTTAGTTTTCTTAATTGTTTTATTTGGTATATCTATAATTGGATAACCATAATACCTATAAAAACCATCAGATGTTGAAGATGTTGAAGATATATTACTAACAATCATTTATGTTTTACCCCCAATACCGTTAGATATGAATTATATAATTTAACTGATTCTGGAGTTATATCCATTTTTTTCTTTTCATCATCTAAATCAAATTCAATTAAACTTCTAATATAATTATTTTTTAAATCAATACAATCTGATTTTGTAGTAAAGAATTCAAATAGATTATGTGGAGCATCATGACCAACAATACAAGCCATCTCCATTTCACCTATTCTCTGTCCTCCTTTATTTTTTCTTCCACCTAATGGTTGCAAAGTTCTTTTTGCATATGAACCAATTCCCCGAGCAGCTATTTTTTCTTCTGCAATATGAACCATTCTAAAGAAATACATATATCCAACTGAAATTGGATTTACTAAAAATGTTTTTGATAATGGATCATATAATTCTTGTTTAAATAAACTAGCAGAATATTTCATAGCTTTTTCAAGATCATCAATTTTTACAGATTCAAAAGGCGGTTGAATTAAATATAAATCTTTAATAAATTCAGAATCAATAGTATCAGGTAGTTGTTGTTCAAATTGTTTATAATACCAATTGTTCTCTGTATTATCTACAATTTTTATAAAGTTTAATAAGTATTCTTTTATCTGTGATTGTTCTATATTATTATTTAACATTTCTGTCATTTTAATTGTTATACCTTCTAGTGCTATAGAAAGATGAAGTTCATATAATTGACCTATGTTCATTCTAGAAATAATTCCCAAAGGATTTATACAAATATCTAAATGCCTTCCATCTTTTAATTTTGGCATTTTTTCATGTTCTACAATTCTCGATACAACACCTTTATTTCCATGACGATTTCCTAATTTATCTCCAACTTTAATTTTTCTAAAATGAACACCTATCATTTCAATATGTATACCATTTATTTTTTCTCTTTTATTTTTATATTTTCCAACAAATGAAAATATATCTAAACCATTTTCTTTAATAAATGTATCAGCTTCTATTTTTGGTAATTTATCTATGATTATTTTTTTAAGATAATTTTCATTTTCTTTCTGGGTTTGAATTCGTTCCTCAATCCATTTTTTAAATTCTGGAATATCAGAATTCCACTCATTTGCATAAACATTAACCTCTGATATAATAAATTTTTTCTCTGCTTCTAATATAGTTGATTCTCTAAGGACAGAATAATAGTCATCAGAATTTAAACTTTTAATTTTTGCATATGGTTCTCCAACTTGAACAATATCATATTCATTTGGAAGAGGTTTATAATTATTTTCTTCTAGACTTAATAAAACTTTATTCGGAGGTATTTTAAATGATAGATCTCTATAATGGACAGATGTTAAAACATCTTCATTAACCAAACGATCTGAAATGACAATACCGTCTTCGTAATTATTTCCATAATAAACCATAACACCAGTTAAGAGATTTTTACCAAAATTTATCTTTCCATCTTTACAAAAATTACTTTCTGCTAATACTTCTCCTTTTTTAAATTTATCACCTGGTTTAACATAAATATGCATAAAATCCATATGCTCAACATAAATTTTTCTATATGATATATTAATTATTTTAACTTCTCCAGATATATATTGAACCATTAAATATTTTTTATCAATATAGACAACTTCTCCATCTTCTTTTGCTATTTTGGTAAATTGTGTATATTTACTAAATAACCCTTCACACCCAGAAGAAATCATTGGTTTGTCAAATTTCTTTAACATAATTGATTGCCTCATTTGTGAAGATGACATCTGTAATCTAGTTTGGTCATCATGTTCTAAAAATGGAACCATAGTTACAGGGATTGATATTGGGGATTTATTTTGTTTATTTGTAAATTTTAAATTATCATCTAAATCAACATTAGGAACTAGATTTTGCAATACTCCACAGTTATCTCGATCCGGAGTATCAACAGGGCATATTCTTCCAAACATTGTAGGGCATATATCTCTTAAATGACTTGGTATGTTTTCTCTTTTAAATCCACCTGGACCTAAAAGACTAATTCTTGATAATTTGGTCAGTTCTTCAATAGGATTTATTGAGAAATCAAACTGAACTATATCAGAAACATTACAACCAGAAATTATTTGATTTGAATTAATATTAAATTTTGGTTGTCTGGAGGTTCTATTAGAGAAACATAAATCAAAAATATTCTTTGATAGTTTTGAATAAATTGCATATTCAAAACACCTAACTCTTTTATTTGTGAATAGAGTGTCATCTATATATTGAATTTTTATTGCTTCAATTAATTCTTCTATTATTGTTGGTTGGGTTAAGAATTTTGCTGTTAAAACATCAACTTTTGGAATAAGATCCAACGCATATATAATATCTTCGCCTTTTGATTTGGCACTATATCTTGAATATGTTTTACCTAATTCAAGTATAAAATCATCTTGCGTATAACCTTTTGATTCTTGATGAAATACCTGCAAATCATTAAGAAGTAACTCATATAGATTATCAGACTTTTCATCAGGTTTTATATTCTCAAGATTATATTTACTAACTAATGTTTTAGAATCATAATAAGCGAACATTAATAATGCCAAAGAGACTTTTTTCCCCAAAAAACTTACTTTAACATTTGGGATTATTTTATCTTTAAAAATCATAAATGTTGCAACATTAGTTCTTATCTTAATAGATTCTCCCCTTGTTACAATTGGAATATCAAATAATTGAAACAAAGGGATTTTCTTTCGACCATTTATCATAATATAATTCCCATCAATTAACTTGGGAATAAACATACTAAGATCTATTTTAGCAGGTCCTTTTTGAAGTTGTATGGACAAAGTTTGTTTTATAGTTTTTGATAATTCACCAGATGAAAATCTAGAATCTTTAATTCCTAATTCAGTTATATCAAAACCAAGTTCCTTAACTGGTTGTAGTATTTGTGTAACTGTATCTAATAATTTATCATAATCATTTTGTCTTATACCAAAAATACTATCATCGTTATTTATTTTATAATTTGGATTTATAATGTTCATTCAATTTTTTCTCCTTTTAGTATTTTATCCATTACTCCAGAATACATACCTTTATATAGTATACCCTGACGAATACTTCTTTTGGGATTTGAAAATGCCATGGCTAATATCCAACTTTCTTTATTAGGTACGGATTGAATTGAAAAATACTCTGGATTAATTTTATCACGATTAGGTAATAATCTCCATTTTTTATGTTCAACCCACATAAGTTGAGCCACAACACATTCATAATGAACATGATAAATGCTTTTATCATATACATGAAATAACTCACTAACTATTTCGGTATAATTTTTATTAGTAAATTTATGTAATATACCTGTAATCACACTTAGATCTCCAACTATATCTTGCTGTTTCATATTATTATCTTGTGCATCTTTTATAACTGCAGAACCAGATGTATGAAAGGTTCTAAGAACTAATTGTGTAGATCTTTCCCCAAGAGTTTGCGCAGCTATTATTCCAATAAATCTACTATTAATAGTCTTATGTAATTCTCCATAACATTTATGACAAACATCTGGATTTTTACAAAGAATTGGACTTCTAATTTGAATTCTCTTTCCAATGAGCGATAGACAATTATCTTTTTGAATTAGAATATGACTTCCATCTTCTTGTTTCATCCAACGATTTACCAACATATATGCTTTTCTTTTGCTTATAACATCTACTTCCAAATGATCAGTAGTACCACAATCTTCTATGGTTCTACTAAGCTGGAGATTTGTGCATGTGAATATTAACTTTCTTGATAAATACCCACTCGTACCTGTATTTAAAGCAATATCAAGGAGACCTTTTCTACAACCATATGTTGAATAAAAGAATTCTTCTTGATCTAACCCCTCGATTAGATTTCGTTTAATTGGGAGTGGTAATATTTCACCATCAAAATTTGAAATAAAACCTCTTGTTAAAATTAACTGTTTAACTTGATCCCAACTACCTCGTGCGCCAGAATCAATCATATATGCATATTTAAAATGTTTTCTTAATTCATTTGTTAATTTTTTATCTGAAAGATTAATTAACTGTTTTCTTACATCACCAGTATATAAATCATCTCTGAATTTTTCTGAATCTTCAAATTTACAATCATCTAATGACATAGTACAACCGAATAAAGTTGCATATTTAAATCCAATCATTTTTATTTTGTCAAGAACTTCTACGACTTCTTGCTTTTTATATTTATCTTTAATATCATTCAATATTTGCATTAATACTTTTTTATTAACTACTGTGTCAATAACTGGATAATCTTCTGGTAAACATGAATTAAAAATCCTTTGTGCTT
>CBDUWI010000024.1:0-9945 GCA_965370885.1 uncultured bacterium
TATTAATTTATCTCTTTCATAAATGATATTACCAAATCTTCTATTTTTTCTCTAATTAGTTTTTGACAAACGGCAACACTAAAGTCTTCATGAGGATCTAAAATATCGATTAAATGATGTTTGACATTTCCTTTTTCGCTATCGGTAATCTTACCACTACCGATATCTAAACCACGGTATACTTGTACACTATCACCCGAAATAATTTCGGTATTATAATTTTTAGCTAACGCCAATGAAAGCTTAGTTTTCCCTATTCCGGTAGGCCCGACAATAACGATGATCATTATAATACTCTTAAGAACATTTTTTCAATTTCGTTTTGCGTGAATCTAATTATCGTTGGTCTGCCGTGTGGACAAGTATAAGGATTTTCACAATTTTCTAAATCGGTGAATAGTTTTGCGATTTCGTTCTCGTTAATAAACTTATTTGCTTTAATTGAGTGTTTACATGATAATGACTTAGCTAAGCTGTTTTTTACATCCATAATTTTTACATCTTTCCCTTCTAATATAAATTTCACTATTTCTTCAGTATAAATTCTTTCATAACCTTCAATGAACCAAGTTGGAACAATTGTAATATCTATTGTATTTACTGCATTAATTTCTAAGAAAATTCCTAAAGGTTTTAATGAATCAATTTTATCTTTTAAAGCAATGACTTCTTGATTTGACAAATCGAGTGTAATTGGAATTAGTAATTCATATGTCTCAATTTGTTTTGATGCCATTCTTCTATAATATCTTTCATATCTAATTCTTTCAGCAGCAGCGTGCTGGTCAATAATATATAACCCCTCCTCATTTTGAGCAATAAGGTAGGTTCCCATATATTGACCAATATATTCTAGTCTCGGTATTTTTCTTGGAGATAATTGATCTTGAACTGAATTAATTTCAGGAATTTCTAATTCAAGATCATTTGCTGGGTTTTTTTTCTTCTCAACTAAGTCATTAATATACTTAGCAAAGTCTTCCTTTACGAGATTTTTTGATTCTACATTTCCTGATGATAAATTCAATGATTCGAATTTAATTTCATTAATATGAGATTCTCTCATAGTTGGAATTAAAGATAATGATTTCAATTTCTCATGAATAGTATTTGTAATTAATGATAGAAGCATTCTTTCTTCTGTAAATTTTATTTCAAGTTTTTGTGGATGGATATTTACATCTATTAAAAGCGGATCTAATATAATATTTAAAAATATAATTGGATATTTACCGATTGGTAAATATGATTTATATGCTTCAGTAACTGCATTAACAATTTTGTTATTTTTTATCATTCTGTTATTAACTATTATTGTAATATGATTTCTTGAAGAACGATTTTGAATTGGTTTTGTCAAAAAGCCATTAATATCAAAATATTGATTTTTATTATTAAATGCAACCATATTCTTTATAATTTCTAATGAATAAATACTTGCTAGTACTTTTAAATAATCGTTCGAACCAGATGTCCTAAAAAGAGTTTTAGAATTATTAGTTAATGTTATAGAAATTTCTGGATGCGATAAAGCAATTTTATTTATATAATCGACTATAAATGATAGTTCTGTATTAGTAGCTTTTAAGTGCTTAAGCCTTGCAGGTGTATTATAGAATAAATATCGAACAGCTATACTTGTACCTTTTCTTGGAGCAAATTCGCTTTCTTCTTTCAACTCACCTTTCAATAAAAATATACGGTATCCTACATCTCCTTCGCTACTAATAATTTCTAGGTGGGAAACTGAGGCAATCGAAGGAATTGCTTCTCCTCTAAATCCTAAAGTTGAAATATGGAATAAATCGTTATTTGTTTTGATTTTAGAAGTTGCATGTCTTTTTACACACATATACATATCTTCTTTACTCATCCCATCACCATCGTCAGTAACTCTAATTTCATTTAGACCTGATTCTAGCAAATCTATCTTAATATTTTTACTGTTTGCATCAATTGCATTTTCAACTAACTCTTTGACAACACTCGCCATGTTTTCAACAACTTCACCAGCTGCGATTAAGTTACTTAAAGAGTCTTCTAATTGAATAATCTTTCCCATTTTATCACTTCTTTCTAACAAATCTATTATATAAAAAATTCTGTTCTTTTACCATAAAAAATAACAATCTTCCGAATGTTATTTATAATTTATTAATAATCTTATTTAAGATATTCAAAGCTTCAAGAGGAGTTAATTCTTCAATAGAAACTTCTTTTAACTCTTTGATAATTGGATTCTCTTCTTTAATTGACGATTCGCTATCGTCATAATCGTCAAAATTAAATAAATCTATACTTGATGATTCTGATAATTTTTGATGATTTCTCTCTAAATCAACAAGAATTATTTTTGCTCTTGCAATTAATCCTTTAGGAAGTTCTGCTAAACTTGCAACGTTAATTCCATATGATTTATCTGTTGGTCCATCTTTTACTTTATGTAAAAAAATGATTGAACCGTCTTTATCTTTCGCACTAACATGTACGTTCTTAAGTGTTTTTAATGATTTGTTTAAATCAGTTAATTCGTGGTAATGCGTTGAGAAAAATGTTTTACATTTAATTTTCTCATGGATGTACTCAATTATTGATTGTGCTATAGCCATTCCATCATAAGTTGCGGTACCTCTTCCGATTTCATCAAAGAGAATTAATGAATTTTTTGTAGCGTTTTTAATTGCATTATTTGCATCTAGCATCTCTACCATAAATGTCGATTTTCCACTAACTAAATCATCAGCAGCTCCAATTCTTGTGAATATTGCATCAAAAACGGGTATACTGGCACTTTTTGCTGGGACAAAAGAACCTATTTGTGCCATAATGGTTGTTAATGCCATTTGTCTCATATAAGTTGATTTACCTGACATATTTGGGCCAGTAATTAATAATATATTAGTGTTTTTATTAAGTATAATGTCGTTTGGAACAAACTCAGTTTCGGTTAGAACTTTTTCGACAACTGGATGTCTTGAACCGTAAATTTCAATTGTGTTATCGTCAACAAGAGTAGGTCTTATTAAATTTAGATCTTCGCTTATTGTACTTAAGGCAATCATCATATCTACTTCACTTATAATATTTGCATTTTTTTGAATTATCTGAATTTGTTTTCTTGCTTCATCTCTAATTTCAATAAATAATTCATATTCAAGCATAATACTTTTTTCTTCACTAGATAAAATTATTGTTTCTTTTTGTTTTAGTTCTTCTGTTATATAGCGTTCACTATTTGATAATGTTTGTTTTCTATTATACCCAAATTCATCTTTTACATTAGCAATTTGGCTTTTAGGAACTTCGATGTAATAACCAAATACTCTATTATATCCTATTTTTAATTTCTTAATATTTGTTCTTATTCTTTCTTTTTCTTCTAGTTCTTTTAGCCAACCTTTTATATTCAATGACATATTTTTTATTTCATCTAAATCGCTATTATAATTTTCTTTGATGATTCCGCCTTCTTTTATAGTAAGTGGAGGATCATCAACTATAGCATCTTCTAGTAATTTTAAAAACAGTGGTAATGCGTCAAGTGAATCAGCTAAAAAACTTGTGTGAGGGTTATTTAATTTAGATAAGTTTTCTTTTAAATCAGGAATAATACTTAAAGATCTACGTAATTGTGCTAAGTCTTTTCCATTAGTATTTCCATAAGAAATACGGCCAACAATTCTTTCTAAATCGTAAACGTTTTTAAGTAATAATTTTATTTCTTCTTTTGTAATAAATTCGTTATTTAAAGTGACAATTGTATCGTATCTAGTTTCTAATACTTCTTTATTTATTAAAGGTCTTAATATTTGTTTCTTTAAATAACGAGAACCTAATGCAGTATCACATTTGTCAATTAACCAAAATAAACTACCTATTCTATTACTATGTCTTAGGGTTTCTGTTAGTTCTAGATTTCTAATGGTATTAGAATCCATTTTTAAAAATGAAGAAGCTTCTAAAACAATAGCTTTTTTGAAATGCATTAATTCTCTTTTTTGAGTTTTAATAATATAATTTAATAATCTTTTAAATGTTTTTTGTTCCTCTTTTGAAGGTAAATGCTTGTAAATATCTAAAAATACATCAGGTACATCTGTTTCATTGTTTATTGAAACAACTACTCCTTCTGATTTAATATATTTTTCTAAATGAGTTTCATCAAAGAAATTAGATATAACTATTTCTTTAGGTGATATTTGTAATAATTCATTGATTAAAATATTTAGGTCTTTTGGCAGTAACACCGAATAAGACTCTCCTGTGGAGAGGTCTAAATAGCTAATTGTATAATTATTTATGTTAATTCCTATTGCAGCAATGTAAGAAATGTCATCACTTTTACTTTCAATAAATGTTCCTGGTGTAATTAATCTAACAACTTCTCTTCTAACAATTCCTTTAGCTTCTTTAGGATCTTCAACTTGTTCACATATTGCTACTTTATATCCTTTATTGATTAATCTTTCAATATATGATTCTGCTGCATGATGAGGTACTCCACACATTGGGACTTTATCTTTTGAACCCGCATCTCTTGCTGTGAGCTGTATTTCTAGTTCTCTTGATGCTAAAAAAGCATCAGTAAAAAACATTTCATAAAAGTCACCTAATCTAAAAAAGACTATAGCATCGTTATAGTCTTCTTTAATTGTTAAATATTGTCTCATCATTGGTGTGTATTGTGATTTATCAATATATTCCATGATATCACCTTTAATATTAAATTGTTGTAAAAGCTATATATGCAACTACTCCTATAACAACTACAATTCCTGCAATCATTAATATTTTATTCATTAATTTTTTTCTATCTTCGATTAATTTTCCAGCAATTTCATCATATTTCAATCCATACAAGTATTCTTCAACATTCATTCCTGCAAAGATTTTTAATGAGTTAGTATACTTAGGTGCATCTTCTTTAGGCATTTTAATTAAAATATATTCAATCATATCTGTTTTCTTTAGCTCAATACTAACGTTTACTTTGCGTCTTTTAGCATATCTTTCAATTTCTAAAATAGATTTTTTAGAAATTTCATCAATCTTTTCTTGTTCAAAATTTAATTTTAGCGCAACGATGTCAATTAATTGTTTTTTATTTATTCTACGAGGAATATCAACGTTATATAGTTGTCCAAGCTCTCTAACTTCATTCAAAGTTGTCGAATTTGTTAATACTTCAACTGCGTCTTCAACTTTTGTACCATCAAAATAACCAACTGGTTCAAAATAGATTACTTTAAAATGATTTTTCATTGTTTCATAATCTTCTTGAGCTTCTTTTGCATATTTCATTGTTAAATTTTGTAATTTTACAAACTCTAAGTTATTTATCCCGAGCTCAGTTCTATTTCTAACAATAATATCCCAAAAATCTTTTTTATATTCAGTTACATCAATCTTTAACTGATATCCAAAAGCTAGTTGTTCTAATTGGAATACTGTAAATTTATCAAACCATTTAAGTCTAAATTTCATTTCATCTGAAAATTTTTCTGTGCTTTCAGCTTTAGAAATAACTGGGGCAATGTTCTTTCTAATTAGTGCTTTATGTACATAGTAAGGTAAATAAATCTCTTTGTTTAATAAATATTTCACTATTTCTTCAGCTGGTATTGATGTAAACGACTCCACTAAAGTTGGTATTTTTACTTTCTTATTATATAAAAATATAAACTCTTCAGCCTTTTTTGCTTTTTTCGGCATTTGTGCTCACTCCTCTTTTAATATCAATAATATGTATTATACAATATATCATTTAGTAAATCAATAGGAAATTGCTCTTTCTAGAGGTTTCCCACTATTTATTTAACAATAGCTATAGTTATCGAATAATTTATTCGAAATCTATAGCTATTTCACCTGAAATTATATTTTGAATTAATGAGAGATCATAATTAATATAATCAATTAATTCGATATATTCTGACACTAATATGTTTTCTGAAAACTTTTGTTTTTCTTTTTCATACAATTTTTTTGTTGAATCATAGTCGTTACTTTTAGCTTCTCTTTTTTGCACCATTTCTTTTTGAAGTTGTAGTAGTTTAGAAAAATCAATTTTAAATTTCTCGTCAATTATTATATCTAACTCTTTAAACCTGATAATTACTTCATCCCTTAATATTTCTTGAATAAGTTTATCTAATTTATCCATGGAGTTCACCGTTTAAAGACCAAGTTTTTGCTTCGATTATTTTTACAGCCACAATCTCGCCAATTAACTTTTTATCGCCTTTAAAATTCACTAGTTTATTGTTTTCAGTATAGCCGGAAAGCACTTCATCATTTTTCTTACTAACGCCGTCAACTAGGACATAAACAACCTTATTTAAGAAACGTTCATTTCCAAATAAGAAGCCATCATTTATGATGTCGTTAAGTCTGTAAAGACGATTCTTTTTTTCGGCAATTGGCGTAGTATCTTCATATTTTTCAGCTGGTGTGCCCGCTCTTTTTGAGTAAACAAAAGTATAAGCTCCTTCGAATTTACATTCAGTTACTAAATCAATTGTTTCAAGAAATTGTTCTTCAGTTTCACCGGGAAAACCAACTATTATATCTGTAGTTAATGAAACATTTGGAATATATTTATAAATATTTTTTACTAACTCTTTATATGATTCTTTTGTATATTTACGATTCATTCTCTTTAAAACTTCATTGTTTCCTGATTGAACAGGTAAATGGATATGAGGCATTAAATTGCCACCTTTAGAAAGCACTTTTATTGTCTCTAAATTCATATCTTTTGGGTGCGAAGTTGTGAATCTAATACGAGCAATAGGTAAATCGTGTAAATCATTTAATAAATCAGCGAATTTATATTTTTTTTCGGTAAAATCATTACCATAGCTGTTAACATTTTGTCCTAATAAAGTTATTTCTTTATAGCCTTCATTTATTAAACTTTTTACTTCGGAAATTATGTTTTCTTTTAATCGTGATCTTTCTTTTCCTCTTGTATATGGAACAATACAGTAAGTACAAAATTCATCACAACCGTACATTATATTTATCCAAGCTTTTTTATTATTTTCCCTAATTTTAGGCAAATTTTCCACTATTGAGCCTTCTTCTGAAAAAACCTCAATTACTTTTTCTTTCGATAAAATGACTGTCTCTAAGTACTCGGGAAGTTTGTAGATATTATGCGTCCCAAATACTAAATCAACATAAGGATAAGTCTTTAATATTTTTTCAACAACCTTTTCTTCTTGTGGCATACATCCACACACGCCAAGAATTTGCGAAGGGTTATTCTTTCTATATTGTTTTAATCTACCTAATTCACCAAATACTCTATTTTCGGCGTTTTCTCTTACAGCACATGTATTTAATAATATAATATCTGCATATTTTAACGTTTCACTCTCAGTAAATTGGAGTGTTTCTAAAATACCTTTGATTTTTTCAGTATCAGCGTCGTTTGCTTGGCAACCATATGTCTCAATTTTATATGTTAGACCCTTGCCGAACTCATCTTTTAATGAAAATTGGTTAAAATTAATCACTGGAGTTTCTTGTGATTTTCTTTTTCTAGCATCTTTAATTGAAGGTTTGATAAAATATTTTTCGTAATCTTTTGCCATAATTTTCACCTTTTTAATTTATTAATTGTTTTTGGTTATTTATTCATAAATATTGATTGGTGTAATTTTTAATAAATCTGTATCGATTATAACTGCATTAAATTGTAGTGTTTCTGATAAGTCTTCTTTAATTCTTCGCTTCATACCATCCAAAAATTTACTAAGAATTGTATCTTTATTAGCACCTATTATACCATATTTAGTCCCCGTCATCCCAATATCAGTTATATACATTGTCTTGTTTGGAAAAACCATTGCATCAGCTGTCGGTACATGTGTATGTGTCCCTACAACTGCAGTTACTCTTCCATCTAAATAATGTGCAAGTGCTATTTTTTCACTTGTAGCCTCAGCATGAAAGTCAACAAATATATAATCACTATTCAATTTTTCTAAAATTTCATCTGCTTTTTTAAAGGGACAGTCTAATGGGTCTCCCATAAATACTCTTCCCATTAAATTTATGACAGTTACTGTTAAATCATTATATTTTACTGTAATATAACCTTTACCTGGTACTGCATCACCATAGTTTGCTGGTCTAATAATATTAGAATCGTCGATAAACTCAAGTAATTCTTTTTTGGAAAAAGAATGATTTCCAAGTGTAATTACTTTAACACCTAACTTCATTAATTCTTTATAAATTGCTTCGCTAATTCCAAATCCACGATCACAATTTTCACCATTTAAAAATATTAAATTTGGTCTATGTTCTTCTTTTATTTTAGGTAAGTAATTATGAAGTGCTTCCATACCTTTTGTACCAAATACATCTCCAATGAATAGAACTTTCATTTAATCACTCTTTTCTATTTAAAACAAATTATAATCTTTAGTTTTAATACTTCTAATTTATCAAGTTTCACATCTTTTAGCAAGTAGATAACCTTCTAAAAAGTAAAGCCTTCCTAAGGAAGGCTTTATTTAGCAATATCTTGAACTCTTGTCTCTCTTATTACAGTTACTTTTATCGTTCCTGGATACGAAAGTTGTTCTTCAATTTTTTCCTTAATATCACGAGCTATTTTATAAGCCATAGCATCATCAACTTTTGTTGGTTCAACAATAACTCTAACTTCTCGCCCTGCTTGAATTGCATATGCTTGTTCTACACCTTCAACGCCTTTTGAAATACCTTCAAGTTGTTCTAACCGTTTGATGTATGAATCAATTGATTCACTTCTAGCACCTGGTCGTGCAGCGCTCAAAGCGTCAGAAGCAGCAACTAATACTGCAATAATTGTTTGGGCTGGTTTATCACCATGGTGTGTTTGAATTGCGTCAACCACTTCAAGAGGTTCTTTATATCTATTGGCTAAATTTACACCAATTTCAACATGTGATCCTTCTATTTCGTGGTCTACAGCTTTTCCGATATCGTGTAATAATCCGGCACGTTTTGCCATAATTTCGTCTTCACCAATCTCAGCTGCTAATTTACCAGCTAAGAAGGCACATTCAATTGAATGTCTTAAAACATTTTGTCCATAACTTGTTCTAAAATGTAATCTTCCAAGTAATTTTACTAAATCAGGATGAATTCTACCAATTCCTACTTCGAATACAGCTTCTTCACCTTTATCTCTAATAAATCTGTCAACTTCTTCTCTTGTTTTTTCAACAACTTCTTCAATTCTTCCGGGATGGATTCTTCCATCAGCAACTAATGATTCAATTGTTCTTTTTGCGATTTCTCTTCTTATTGGATCAAAACCACTTAGAACTACAGCTTCTGGAGTATCATCAATTATTAAATCTACACCTGTTAGAGCCTCTATCGTTCTAATATTACGTCCTTCACGACCGATAATGCGGCCTTTCATATCATCATTTGGTAACATTACAACTGATACAGTTCTTTCACTAGTAACATCTTGTGCGTACTTTTGTAAAGCTTGTGACAATAAATGTTTTGCTGTTTTATCAACTTCCATTTTCGCTTTTTCTTCTTCTTCTTTAATGTATAAAGCAATTTCATTAGCCATTTCGTCTTCTACTCTTTTAAAGATTAAATCCCTTGCTTGTTCTACACTAAATCTAGCAATTTCAATTAGTTTTTCGTTTTGTTCTTCTATTAACTTTTCCAGTCTATTATTTTTTTCATCAAGTGATTGTTTTTTGCGCTCAATTGTTTCTTCTTTATTATCTAAATTAGTTTCACGTTTATCTAAGTTAGAACTTCTTCTATCCATAGATTGTTCACGTTGTAATAATTTATTCTCAACAGCAGCTGCTTCTTTCTTTCTTTCTTTTGTTTGTTTATCAAACTCAAGTTTTAAATTATGAATTTCTTGTCTTGTTTCTAGTAAGAGTTGTTTTCTATTTTTATCTGCTTGTTTTTGGG
>CBDUWI010000025.1:0-9779 GCA_965370885.1 uncultured bacterium
AAACAAGCAGATCTTATATCTGATATTACAAATCTTCCTTTTAAGAATGAAACTATTGATGAAGTTTATATTTCACATGTCATGGAGCATTTCTCCTTTGATGATGTAATGTTAGTATTCAAAGAAATAAATAGAGTATTAATGATAGGTGGAGATTTTGAAATATATGTGCCGGATTTTCAAACCTGTATTGATGATTGGAATGGATCTGATAATAAATGGATAGCACTTGAGCGTGTATTTGGAAGCCAAACCCATCCTGGAAATTTTCATTTCTGTGGATATACATTAGAAACTTTGAAAAAAATAGTTGAAGATTTTAATTTTAATGTAATTGAAAATACATTAGCAGAAAATACAGTTTCTCATGATATAGAAATAAAATGTCTTGCTACAAAGGTTGATAATATTCATAAAAGTAAAATAAATTTTATATTTAATATGACTGATGGACCTCGACTTACAATCAAAGGAGACTCAAAATATGATTTTAGAGTTGAATTTATTGATGCTGAAACTGGCGCAATGGTTCATAGTACCATCTTGAAATCTAATTGTTGGACCACATCTAATCGAAATGACTTCAACAAACTAAACGTAAAAGTTAAACAGTTTGGTGAAGTTCTTTTTGATTGTTATGTCAATAACTAAAGGAGAATTAAAACAATGAGAAGAAAAGTTTTAACAAAGGAATGTCCATCATGTAATGATTTATCAATAGATGATGATAGCAATTTTCGTTGTAATTGGGGTAATTCTAAAATCCCCAAAGTTCTATTAAATCGAAAACGGAGAAAAGCTATAAGTTGTAAATTAATTAAAAAGGAGAAAGAATAATGCCATATATACAAAAACATGAAAGAATATCTTTTGATAAACATCTAAAAGAAATTGGTCCTCACACAACATCAAAGGGGGATTTAAATTATTGTGTAACACAATTGGCATTACATTATATCAAAGCTCATGGCAAATCATATACAAACATATCTGAGGCAGCATCAGCACTTGTAGATGCTTCTGATGAAATAAAAAGAAGATTACTTGGTCCTTATGAAAATCAAAAGATTAAGGAAAATGGTGATCTGGATTTGTATCATGAACTTTTCTTGCGATAGATGTGAAAAGAAGACTACCCATCGTCGAGTAAGTATGTTTAATGCTGAAATGATTTGTCATAACTGTCAATTGTTAGAAATAGAGCACCCTAGATTTGAAAAAGCAAGGGAAGCTATAAATGACGCAATTAGCAGAGGAGATTATGAATTTGCGGGAATTGGTCTTCCAGAAAATTTGAAGAACAAAGGAGATCAACTAAGTGAAACTTAAAATATATTTAATAGGACAAATAACCAAAAATCCAATAACTTATGATTGGAGAAAAAATTTAAGAAAGATAAGAGAAGATAGTCCAACATCTATTCAAGAAAATACTGAGATTATAGATCCATGTAATAATAATTATAGTAATAAAATGTTAAGCGAGACAATAAATAACGATATAAATTTTGCAAAAAATGTAATTAGAACTAAACAATCAAAAGTATTTCCTGCTGTAGATGAAGGGTATGTAAGTTATTCAAATGCTTGTATATTTAATGTTAATCATTATACACCAGAGACACCTTTTGTTGGTTCAATATTTGAATTAGCATGGTATAAAAAAGAACCATGGAAACCCGTTATAGGAGTTTTTAATGGAGATCCAAAAGATGATTATTTATGCAGTCACCCATTTGTTTGGGAAGCTGTTCACACATGGGTTAAAACCCCAGAAGAAGCATTAATGTTGTTAATAAGTCTTCACCAAAAATAATAGGAGCTGAAAATGAATAAAGCTGATTTCTACATTGGTATAGATAAGTATGCAAAATGGATAGGGAGTTTGTTGAAGTATGGGGAACCATTACATGTTCCTCCGAGAATTCTTTTAATGACAAACCCAACTGAATATGAAGAAACATTTATTGAATTGGGTGAAACGTCAAAATTGATTTACCATACTGTTACTCCAGAAGACGGTTGGCCACATTTGTGGCAAGATAGTCAAATGACTGATTATTCATACCATTTACTTAATGGTAAGGTTTGGTGTTCAATGATGGGAGGGCAACTATTTGATCCCCTCGTTATTATAGGTGGTGAAGATTTAATTGCCGCAGAAAAATATGCACCAAGAATTAAAGTTGAATATCCTTTTATAATAGTACCGTTTATAAATTATTTTAATTTAAATGAAACTTATTGTGGAGTATTTAAATAATGGATCACATATTACCAAAACTATATAGAGAATATGGAGAATATTCAAACTGGAGAAATTTTCCATATTCTAAAGATGGTCTTAAACCAGTTGAAAGAAGAATACTATTCTCAACACTTCAAATAGCTAGAAGTAAATTGACAAAATCCGCTAGAGTTGATGGACATGTTATAGGTAATTATCACCCACATGGTTCTGTTTATGGGTCAATTGTTCAATTAGTTCGACAAGGATTTTTAGAAGGACAAGGAAATTTTGGTTGTAATGTTGGAGTAGAATCAATCGGTCCAGCGGCTTCACGATATACTGAAGTTAAACTACTACCATATGTAATAAATTTGTTATTTAAAAATCTAGAATTTGTTCCATGGATATTAAATTATTCTAAAGATCAAAAAGAACCATTATATCTACCCACTATGTTTCCAGTATGTTTAATTGGAAATGTTTATAATCAGGGAATTGGATTTGGTTATAGAACTTATATTCCATGTTATAAAATTGATGATTTATATAAAAGACTACAATGGCTTATAGGAGAGAGAAAGAACAAACCTAATATCCAGCCTATTACAGATTGTACAATTACAGCTTCAAAAAAAGATCTTGAACAACTATTGACAACTGGAAAAGCAAAAATAAGTGTTGATGGAGTTATTGAAGAAATGCCCAGAAACAATACTGTTATATTAAGATCATGGCCTCCTGGAAAAAAGTTTGAATCTATTTTGAAGAAATTTCAAAAAGAACTAGATACAGGAGCTATTGGGTTTTCAGACTTATCTGTGGATAAAACTGAAATTGTGTTTAAAGTTTTAAGAGAAAGAAACAGAGACGCAATATATAATAATTTTGTTGAAAAGTTAAAAGGTATAATTCAGGGTAGTATATCATTTGAAACAACAGTTATAAATCAAAACAAAAAAGTTGAAATTAAATCTCTTGATGAAATGTTAGTGGAAACTTTTAATATTTACATAAAATCTGAAGAGGATTTTTTAACAGATAAAATAAATAAAATAATTCAAAAGGTTGACGAGTTAAAAATACTACAAATTATAAGACCATTACTAAGCGATTGTTTAAAGAAACAATATGATATAGATTCAACAGTAGATGAAATATCTACTAAAAGTACAATTAATAAAAAAATTATTCAAAATTTATTTGAAAAGTATAGAATTAAAAAATTGTTGACTATAGATTTTGATACAAAATATTTAAATGATGAAAGTTCTCAAATCAAACTAAAACTAAATAATCTTAAAGGCCATGTTCTAGAAGATTATCAGGAGTTGGTTTCTAATAAACAATAACAAGGGGGAATATCCAATGATTAAATTTCAATATCCAGTCGAGATTACAAGAGAGTTTACTTTCGATTCAGCACATGAATTAATAGATTATGTTGGAAAATGTGGCAATCTTCACGGTCATACCTACCGACTTCAAATTTCATTAAAAAGAAGAATTAATCCAAAAACAGGTATGGTTATTGATTTTGGAGACTTGAATAAAATAATTTCTGAATTAGTTTTAGAAAAATTAGATCATGCTTATTTAAATGATGTAATGGATATTAATCCTACTGCGGAAAATATGATATGTTGGATATGGAAACAATTAGAAAAAGAACCAATTGGTGAACTATTGAGTAAAATAAAATTATGGGAAACTCCAAATTCGTTTGCAACCATTACAGCAGAGGATATGTTAGAGGAGTAAATGGTATATAAATAATGGACATTATAAAAAAATCTGGGTTATTAATTTCAAAAGAACATAAAGATAAAGAATTCTATAAAAAGATTATAGAAGAATTAACCAGAAGAAGTAAAGCTTATCAAACTTCAAATTATATAGTTAATCAATTTTATCTTGAATCAGATAAATTTCTTCTTATTCCTAGAATGTTTCCAATAGATGAATATCAATTTTGTAAGATTGAAAATTATCAACATGAGGGAGATACAATTAATATATCCCATAATATAAAACCCAGAAGTGAAACTCAAAAATTAGCAATACAACATATGTTGGATAACGATAGCGCTATCCTTCAGTTATTGCCAGGCGTTGGGAAAACCGTTATATCCATTTATATGATTGCTGAAAGAAAAAAGAAATCGTTAATTTTAGTGCATAGAGATAGTCTTGGAGATCAATGGCGTGATAGATTTTTACAATTCACAGATCTTAATAAAGATAATATTTCAAGGATGACATCCTCAACCTTTAAAGAAGATTTGCAAAAACCAATAATCATTTCAACGGTTCAAACTTTTATATCTTTATTAAAACGAAATCGAAAGGATTTTCTTTATGCACTAAATGATGCAAATATTGGAGTGTTTATAGCTGACGAAGTTCATACCTCAGTGGGAGCCCCAACTTTTTCAGAATGTTCAATTCATGTTCCTTCAAAATATACATATGGATTAAGTGCAACACCATATAGACATGATGGCAATGGAGATATTATAGAATATCATTTAGGTAAAATATTTTCTGATGATGATATAACAGGAACAATGCCTGCAAATATTACCGTATTGCTTGTCGATTATCAAATAGATACTCCAACAAGATGGCAATATATTCATTGGGGTGGAGAATTTCAACGAGCCAGATATTTGAATTTAATAAAAAAATCAAAACCGTTTCTTTTAGCAATAAAAGGTTTGTTAAAAAGATTAAAAACGGATAGAAATATGATAGTAATGCTTGAAAGAATAAAGTTAATTGAAGAATTATATGATTGGCTAGATCATAAAAGTAAATCTAAATTTTGTGGTTCTGCTAAATTAGATGCTCTTGATTCTCAAATTACTTTTACAACACCAGGAAAATGTAGGGATGGAATTGATGCACCACAAAAAGATTGTTTAATAATGACATCTCCAATTTCTAATATTGAGCAATTATCTGGTCGAGTTATCAGAACAAAAGAAGGGAAGAAAACTCCAACTATTATTGATATGGTGGATTATGGCTGCACTTATATTTCAAATACATTTAGAAATAGGAATGAGTATTACAAAAAGAAAAAATGGCAAGTTAATTATATCTTGTTAAAAAATAATGTATTATATAATATTGATGAACATAAAGCATTCAATATTATAAGAGGTGAATAATGAAAATAAAAATAGATTTTGTAACTAACAGTAGTTCTGCATCTTTCGTAGTTATGGGAAGTTGTATAGTTGTGGATGATAATATTAGAAAAAAATTTCAAGGAGAAGACGGAGAGGATCTAGAATCTTATGATTTGCTTGAGAATATTGAGGATTCTGTTAAAGAAAGCGATCTTGATATTTCATATGGGTCTGAATATGAGGGACAAGTAATGGTTGGTATTCATTATTGCAATATGAAAGATGATGAAACATTAAAGGAATTTAAAGCAAGAGTCAAACAACAGATTATTGATTATTTTGATATAGAAACTAAACCAGGACATATTGAAGAATGTTGGGAAAATAGATGAAAATTAAAACTGATTTTGTAACTAATAGTTCATCTACTTGTTATATAGTGATTATACCACCAAATTTTGAAACTACCAAAGAAGAATTAGAAAAATCATTAGATTGGCAATTAGATGATGAAGATGAAGAAGGTGAAGAAAGTTATTTACTTGAATCTGCTAAAGATGGCATTGAAGCACTACAAAAGGGCCACAATATAGACCGTGAAGATATTAATGAAACTTCATTTTATGCTCTTAAATATCTTTTAATAAAAAAAGGCTTAGTTATAGGTCAAATTGAAACTGGCGAAAATGGAGTAGATTCCATAAATGGTATAAAACCTGAGACAATTAAAAAAGCATTCTTATTAACTTGTAACCTTCAAGAAATAAAGGAGATAATGGACAGATGAAATTTGCATATACAGCTGATATTCACTTATCAAAATATGGACAAGATACAATTGAACAAACAACCAACTTACCTGAGCGTCTTCATAGTATTAAAACAGTTTTAATTCAAATAGCTGAATATTGTATTACTAATAACATAGAGGTGATTTTTATTGGCGGAGATCTTCTGCATGGGAAATCAATAATATATGCAATCGCACAAAAAATAATGCTTGATTTCTTTAGAAAATATCCAAATATAACATTTTGTGTAATTGATGGAAATCATGATTTATCTGGCAAAGGATCTGAGGCAATTTCTGCTTTAATATCATTAGATAATGAACCAAATGTTAAAAGAATAAAACAAGATCATGAAATGGTAGAAAATATGTTACTGGTTCCATATTCATATAATATGATTAAAGTAATTAAAGAATCTAAAGCTGAAATTTTAATATCCCATTTTGGATTAAATGAAGGAATCCTTAATTCTGGTATAAGTATTATTGCTGATATTGGATTAAAAGATTTAATTGGAAAATATAAAATGGTTCTTCTGGGACATTATCATAAACCCCAGGAAATTATAAATGATTCAATTTCTTTATACTACGTAGGATCACCTGTACATTTAGATTGGGGCGAGAAGAATGAAGATAAGAGATTTTTAGTTGTAGATACAGAAACATTGCAAGTTGAAAGTATCCCAACTACTGGATATAAAAAATATCTTGAATATGAAATCACCGAAGAAAATAAACAAGAAATTATTGAAAAAGCTCGTAAAGAACAAGGATGTGGATCATATGTTAAAATTGTAAAGAAAGATAAAATTGATCTAGGTGATAATATAGATGACCTACAAATAATTGATAAAACTGAAGTTGATATAACAAATAGGGGCATTAGTTCCAGTATGTCAAAAGCTGATATATTTAGACGTTATGCAGAAGCTAAAGAAATTCCTGAGAATGAAATCGAACATTATCTAAAAGCAGCAAGTCAATTAATAGAGGGGATATGAAATGATCTTATGTGATTATGGTTGTGGTCAAGAAGCTAAATATCAGTTTAAGAATGGTAAATGGTGTTGTAGTAAACATTTTAATTCTTGTCCAGTAAAACGAAAGAAAATGGAAGAAACATGGAAAGATCCTAATAGTATATTTAATTCAATTGAATATAAAGAAAATCAAAGTAAGTGTATAAAAGATATATGGGATGATCCAAATAGTAAATATAATTTACCTGAATTTAAAGAGAAACAAAGTAAGAGTAAGGTAGAAATGTGGAATGATCCTAATAGTAAATTGAATTCAATTAAATTTACCATTGAAAAAATTAACGAAAGGTACCCTTTATTTTCAAAGGTTGAACAAATGAGATATAACCCAGATAAACCTGAAGAAATACAAGTTCATTGCAAAAATCATGAATGTGAAAATTCAAAAGATAAAGATGGATGGTTTAATCCTACTTCAGGTCAATTGTATCATAGAATTAATACAATTGAGAATCCTATAGGATTTGGTGAATCACATTTCTATTGTTCTCAATACTGTAAAGATACTTGTATATTATATAATTCCAGGAAAGATCCATGTGAAGATAATGATGTTTCCAGAGAAGTTCAACCAGAACTTCGTCAGATGAAATTTAAAATTGATAACTACACTTGTCAAAAATGTAAGAAACATCAAGATGAATTAGATGTTCCTTTACATTGTCACCATGTTGAAGGTATTAGATGGGAACCTCTTGAAAGTGCAGATCTTGATAAGGTAATTACAGTTTGTGCAGATTGTCACAAAAAAATCCATCAAATAGAAGGGTGTGGATATAACGATATGAAATGTGGAGAAAAAAATGAGAAAAATAACATTTGAAAAAGTTGGAATGAAAAATTTTGGTCCTTATATAGATCCTTTGGAATTTGAAATAAAAGATGGGAAGCTAACACTTATTACAGGACCCAATGGTATCGGTAAAACAATATCACTTGATGCTATCCCGTATACTTTATATGGAATAACTACTAAGGGCGCCAGAGGTGATGATGTTGTAAATAATATAATCGGAAAAAATTGTCACACTTGGGTAAATTTAAAAATTGATAATGATAATTATGTTATCAATAGATACCATCAACATAGTAAATATAGAAACACTGTTTTACTTTCTAAAAATGGCGACGAACCGTATAAGAAAGGCCAAAAAGAAGTTCTCCCTGAAATTGAAAACCTTATTCTTCCAAGAAGTCTATTTATGAATACTATAATGTTTGGTCAAAAGGTAAAAGACTTTTTTACAGATTTAGGCGATGCAGATAAAAAAGAAATTTTTAGAAAAGTTTTAAAACTTGAAGATTATGTATTATACTATAATAGTGCTAAAGATAACCTGAATCAAATCAATGTAGATATTGATAAAGCAAAAAATGAAATAGCTGTTAAACTCGCTTTAAAAACAGATGCAGAGGAACAGATTAAAACTCAAACATCATTAGCAAAAATATTTGTTCAAGATCAGGAAATTCAAATAAGTGAACTCAATAAGAAAAAACAAACTAATAACACACTTCTTCAAAAATGGATAGACTCTATTAATAAATTAAAAGAGAATGATACTAATATGGAATCTATTCTAACCGAAATTGCAAATGTTTCTAACGAATTAAAAAACATTGATTCTGTTCTTGACACCAAAAAACAAAAAATTAATTCTGAAGCATTACAAAAAGAATCAGAAATAAAAGATAAAGCTAATGCATTTAGAACAGAAATTATTAATGATTTTAAAAAAATGACCGAATTTTATCAACAAGGAAAAGACAAAGAAGAAAAAAAATTAACAGAAGAGCATTTAATATTAATAGATACTAGATCTAAAAATAGAGAAACTGTTATAGCACTTAAAGGAAATGAATCTTCATTACAAGAATCAATTGAGGAAATGGCTGATTCAGTTCTATCTGCTGATCTTACTGTATGTCCAACCTGTGAACAGAAAATTACAGAAGAAAGTCGTAATCTTTTATTAAAAAAACGTGAATTATTAATTGCTCAAAGAATTAAAGTTATAGGTGATATTGAAATAAAAGATATAGAAGGAATAGAAATAAATAAACAGTTAGAAGATTTCTTGAAACAATCCAGTGAAAGTTCAGCTGTATTTGATTCAAAAATAAATCAGTGTAGAATTGATGAAAAAATAAAAATCAAAGATAACAACAACAAATTAATCAAGGCTCTTGCTCAAATTCAAGAAATTATTAAAGGATTAGAAGAAGAATTGGTAAAACAATTTGCCAATAAAACAATCATGTTAAATCTCAAGATACAAAATCTAAAAGATAAGAAATCATCAATTGAACTTATTATAAATGATATTTCAAATACAGAAAATATAATCAAAGATATTCAGAATGATATAGTACAAGTAGATTGGGATATTAAACGTATTCAAGAATCAGAGTTTGACACAACAATATTAAATTCTGCAAAACAAAGAATTAATGATTTAACTAATCAAATTAATATTGTAAATAATAATATTCTTGAATTTGAAAAACTTCATAAAATAATTGCATTTTGGAAAGAAGGATTTTCTTCAAAAGGTATTCCGTCTATGTTAATTGATGATTCAATA